>CAZZNC010000051.1:5877-10290 GCA_964655405.1 uncultured Anaerolineaceae bacterium
GGCGTCTCTTGCCCTCTTGCCTGACGGCGCGTGCTGCGCCGTCAGGCGGGGTCAAGGGGCAAAGCTCCCTTGCGGGGGACTGGGGGCGCTGCCCCCAGATCCGAATGCACCCCGTGGACGCTTGGCGGACGTTCGGCTGACGCATCGCGCCGGACGTGGGAACACGTGTAAAGCACTGGCTTGGCACGGGGGCTTTGTCCACGCGAGAGGATGCGCACATGGTGAATCGCCGTGCGCGTGCGTGGGATGGGCGCGCCGCCCGCCCCGCACGAAGTGCGGCGACGCGCAGCGAATGCTGCGCGTGGTGCGCCGAACGGCGCACGGCGGCGCGCCCCAACGCGCGTGCGTTACGCGCCGAATTTCTTCAGCCGACGCGCGTGCGCCAGCGCCAGCGGCATTAAGTCCACCGCGGGGAAGTGCCCCAAAGCGCCAGCCATACACTCGCGTTCGCCGAACCCCTGCGCACGGTCCGGCATGTGTGTCCCGGGCGCCCAAAGCAGCGTCGGCACGGGATGCCAGGAATGCGCGCGGTACGTCGCGGGCGTGGAGTGGTCGCCCGTGACGACCAACACGGCAGGATCGAAGCCCAACAACGTCGGCAGTGCCTCGTCCACGCCTTCGATCACAGCGACTTTGGCGTCGAAATCGCCGTCTTCGCCACGGCTATCCGTGTATTTGATGTGGCAGAAAACGAAATCATACTGATCCCAAATCTGCCCCACCTTGTCGAATTCGTCTTGCGTGCTGTCGTGGGCAGACGTTTCGATGATGTCCATGCCCACCAGCGAGGCCACGCCCTTATACATCGGGTAAACGGCCACGCACGCCGCCTTGAGCTTGTACACGTCCGCGTACTTGGGCAGCCCGGGTTCTTCGGCAAAGCCGCGCAAGGTGCACATATTGGCCGGCTCTTGGCCGCGCAGCTTTTCACGCGCCATTTCCAACCACTGGTTGACCAGCTCCGCCGTGTGTTCGGCTTCCGGCTTCAGCGCACGGGCGGGCAGCGGAGGGACGCCGGTTTGTTGCGGATCGGTATCCGCAATGGCGCCGCAAAGTCCTTCGCCGCGCAAGACCAGCGCAAAACGGTATTCCTTGGCGACCTGCACGTCAATTTTCACGCCGGGGAGCTTGATCTCGCGCAGCAGGGCGATGCGCTTGGCCGCTTCTTCGGACGCGATCCGTCCGGCGCGGCGGTCAATGATGAGGCCGTTTTCGTCCACCGTGCAGAAATTGCCGCGAATGGCAACGTCGCCGGGGTTCACTTGCAAACCGATCCCTGTGGCTTCCAGCACACCGCGCCCGATCTCGTAAACCAGCGGGTCATAGCCAAAAAGCGCCAGGTGCGCGGGGCCGCTGCCCGGGGCCACACCGCGCGCCACAGGAATACTAAGCCCTGTGCTGCCTTCGCGGGCCAAGCGATCCAAGTTCGGAGTGCGCGCGGCTTCCAGCTCGGTTAAGCCGTTTTGGTCGCGCGGCAACCCGCCCAGCCCGTCCATCACCAAAAGCACAATCTTGCCGCCTTCTTCGCGTGTCAGGCGACGCATCAAATCGAAATTAGCCATAATCCACCTCTGCGGGAATATCCTTCCGCTCACCTGCGAAACACCGTTCCTATTGTGACACGCTCCGCCCCGACAGCAAAGTGAGCGTTGGCAGCGAATTGTAGGCGTTATGATATTGAACGCCCCTGCCAAAATCGCTACAATCTCGCCAGATGGGGTAAACGCTATCAGCTTTGGTCAACGCTGGGGCAAGCCTGGGAAGTATGGGGGTGCGGAAACCTCCAATGTGGCGATCACAACATAGCTGGGCCAAATGGCTGACGCCTGGATTGCGCATCAAACGGTGGCTGGCTTTGCTGCTCTTCGGGATCACCGTACTGGCAGTGGGCTTGGCACAGCTCATCGTTGCGTTGTATCGGCATGGCCGTTGGCCGACACTCATCGAGTGGGTCACGTTGCGCCCGTTGCCGATTTGGTTGCGCATGATCGGCGCAGCGCTGATAGGGTTTGGAGCTATCGGCGTGGCGCTCTACGAACTCAACCGCTCGATCCTCGCGCCTTTTGTGGTGCGCCGCCGTGAATCGCTCATTGACGTAGTCTATGCCCACAGCCGCCGTCAGCGTGGGCTGAAGGTAGTTGCCATTGGGGGCGGAACAGGGTTGCCTAGCGTGCTACGCGGCATGAAAGCCTACACCAGCAACATCACAGCCATCGTCACCGTTGCGGACGACGGCGGCAGCTCCGGCAAATTGCGCCGCGAGCTGGGCGTCATTCCGCCTGGGGACTTGCGCAACAACATCGCCGCGCTTGCCAATGACGAAGACCTGATGACGCAACTTTTCCAATACCGCTTTGCTCATGGCGGGCTGGAAGGCCACAGCTTCGGCAATTTGTTCCTGAGCGCGCTGGCAGGCATCACCGGCGATATGGACCGCGCTGTCGCAGAAACGGCGCGCGTACTGGCTATCGAAGGGCGCGTGTTGCCCGCCACGCTGCACGACGTGCAGTTGGCCGCCGAGGTGCGCGTTTCAGGAGAAGAGCGCTTGCGCCGCGTGGTCGGCGAATCGCGCATCCCAGAAGTGGGAGGACGGATCGAGCGCGTTTATCTGCAACCGGATAACGCCCGCGCCTATCCCGAGGCCATCCGCGCCATCCTCAGTGCCGAACTGATCGTGATCGGTCCGGGCAGCCTCTTTACGAGCATCTTGCCGAACTTGCTGGTCAACGGCATCACCGAAGCGATCCGCGCCAGCCGCGCGTATTGCGTCTACGTGTGCAACGTCGCCACGCAGCCCGGAGAAACCGACGGCTTCACCGTCGCCGAGCACGTGTTGGCGTTGGAAAAACACATCGGGCGCGGCGTGCTGGATGCCGTGCTCGCCAACAACAGTTATCCCAGCAAAAACGCCGGCGAACACACGCATTATGTACGGCCCGATGCCAACGATCACCCCGTCTTTGCACGCTACGTCGTTCATCTAAGCGATCTCACCGATCCGCAGCGCCCCTGGCGGCACGATCCCGCAAAGCTGGCCCAGGCCTTGCTGCGGCTTTATCAGGAGGTAGCGCACCAGTCGCCGACCTCGTCCGATATTCTGCAGATAGCATAAACCGTCTTTCATCCGTCGCCGGATAGCTATTGCCTATCCGGCCTGTATCGTGATGTGTATCTCACCAGACCAAAGGAGTACAAAATGACTGTTCGCGTAGGGATCAACGGGTTTGGGCGCATCGGTCGCCAAGTCTTCAAGGTCATCTTGGAACAGTATCCTGACGCCCTGGAAGTGGTGGCCTTCAACGACCTGGGCAATTTGCCCACGATGGCGCACCTTTTCAAGCACGACACCAACTACGGACACTTCGACGGTACGGTCGAGGTAGCCGACAACGGCTTGGTGGTCAACGGCAAGCTGCTCAAGGCTTTCAGCGAGCGCGACCCGGGCAAATTGCCCTGGGGTGACTTGGGCGTGGACATCGTGATCGAGAGCACGGGCGTTTTCCGCAACAAACAAAAAGCGCAGCCGCACATTGACGCCGGCGCCAAAAAAGTCATCATCTCCGCACCGGCCAAAGGCGACATTGACGCGACAATCGTGCTGGGCGTGAACCAGGAAATCTACAATCCGGCCAAGCACCACATCATCTCGAATGCATCTTGCACCACCAACGGCCTGGCACCTGCTGCCAAGGTGATTCACGACGCCTTCTCCATCAAGCGCGCCTACCTGACCACGATTCACTCGTACACCAACGACCAGCGCATCCTGGACTTGCCGCACAAGGACTTGCGCCGCGCGCGTGCTGCTGCCATGAACATCATCCCCACCACCACCGGCGCAGCCAAAGCCGTCGGCATCGTCATTCCCTCCCTGCAAGGCAAGTTCGACGGCATCGCGGTGCGCGTGCCTACCTCCACCGTTTCGCTGATCGATTGCGTGATCGAGGTGGAAAAAGCCGCCACCACCGAAGCATTGCACGACGCTTTCCGCGCCGCCGAAGCCGGCCCAATGAAGGGCATTTTGGGCTTTTCGGAAGAGCCGCTCGTTTCGGTGGACTACCGCGGCGATTCGCGCTCCAGCATCGTGGACGCACAGTTTACCGTCGTCTTCCACGAAACGATGGTCAAGCTGCTGGCTTGGTACGATAACGAATGGGGCTACTCTGTGCGCACCGCCGACCTGACCAAGATGGTGGCGGACAAGCTCTAGAACGGCCCGCAACACCGTAGCAGTTGCATAAAACATGGGGGCACGGGCCGCAACGTCCTTGCCCCCATTGACGTATTGACAAGGGGTGAATGATGAACAAAAAGACCGTGAGAGACGTAAAATTGGCAGGCAAGCGTGTGTTGGTGCGTGTGGACTTCAACGTGCCAATCAAAGACGGCCAGGTGACCGACGCCATGCGCGTC
>CAZZNC010000052.1:0-10176 GCA_964655405.1 uncultured Anaerolineaceae bacterium
GCTGGCGCCCTGGTTGCAACTGGGCACGCGCTACGAGCAACAGCAACGTTGGGCAGACGCGCGCAATGTCTACGCGCACGTGTTGGATTTAGCGCCGTATGCGGATGATTTGCGCGAGCACATGGGCGCGTTGCCCGAAATAGAGTAATTTTTTTTGTAACGAGGAGCTAAGGAGTTTATGAGCATCAGTCGTTTGGCACGTTCGATCAAAGCGTCGCCTACGTTGCAGCTCAACGATGAGGCGATGCTCATGCGCGCACGGGGCGAACCCGTGTTGAGCTTGGGAGTGGGAGAGCCGCAAAACAAAGCGCCGATCACTGCGGTACTGGCATCGGCAGCCAAGTTGCGCGCTGGCGACGTAAAATACGTTCCCACCGACGGGATGCCGGCGCTCAAAAAGGCGATCATTGCCTACACCGAAGAATTTTACGGGCGGCGGCCTGCGCCGGAAAATGTGATCGTTTCCACCGGCGCCAAACAGGCCCTTTACAACGTGCTCTTTTCGCTGCTGGACCCACAAGACGAGGTGATCTTGCTCGCCCCGTATTGGGTCAGCTATCCGGAGATGGTCAAGATGTGTTACGGCGTGCCGGTGGTGATAACACCTGAGGATGGCACGTTTTACCACCGTTTGGAAGAGATCGAGCAGGCGGTCACGTCGTACACCAAAGCGATCATCGTTAACAGCCCCAACAACCCCTCCGGCGTCGTTTATCCGGAGGATTTTATTGCCGAGTTGGTGGACTTTTGCGAACGTCGCGGCATCTACCTCATCATGGACGACATCTATCACCGCTTGGTCTTTGACGGCAAGCGCGCTGTCCCGGGCTATGCCTATACGGACAAGAGCATTGAGGAAACGCATATCATCGTGATCAACGGCGTTTCCAAGCTCTACGGCATGACCGGCTTTCGCGTGGGGTGGGCCATTGCCAGCCGACAGCGGATCGAGGTCATGACCAATATTCAGGCGCAAATGACCTCTTCGGCGTCCACTGTCTCACAAGCGGCAGCGGTCGGCGCGCTGACGGGGATGCAAAGCGTGGTGGAAAATTTGCGGCTGAGCATCCAAAACAACCGCGACGTGATCTTGGGGGAGCTGCGTTCGTTTACCGACTTGCGCGTGATCCCGCCGGACGGCACGTTTTACGTCATGCCGGACTTCCGCGCTTATGGGCAAAGTTCCGAGGAACTTTCCCGTTTCTTGTTGCGCAAGGCGTTGGTGGTCACCGTGCCGGGAACGGCTTTTGGCATGGAGGGCTACATCCGGCTGAGCTTTTCCGGCGCGACCAAAGGGATTATCGAAGCGGTGGAACGCATGAAGTGGGCGCTAGACCCCAACGCGCCGAACGAAATTTACATTGGCGACCGTAAATTGGTACGCGACTGGATGTAGATGCGCGATGAACAACAATTTGCTGAACATCAAAACGCCTGCTGAAGATCAAGCCCGCGACCTCAAAGCGGACTATGGGTTGAGCTACTTGGGGCTGAGCAATTTACGCCAAGTGTATTGGAATTTGCCTGCCGAGGCGCTCTATGAGGAAATCGTCTTTCGCGGAGAAGGTAAGATCGCGCGTGGCGGCCCGATGCTGACCTATTCCGGCAAACATACCGCCCGCGCCGCCCAAGACAAGTACATTGTGCGCGAGACGGCCAGCGAAGGGCATATCTGGTGGGGCGAATACAATCGCCCGCTCAGCCCTGCCAAATTCGACGAACTTTTCCGCCGCGTGCAAGGTTTTTTGCAAGGGCGCGACCTCTTTGTGCAAGACGGCTTCGCAGGGGCTGCCCTGCAGCAGCGGCTGCCGGTGCGCATCGTGACCGAATGGGCGTGGCACAGCCTCTTTGCGCGCAATATGTTCATCCCGTTGCAAAACCGCGAAGAGTACCGCTTGCACGTGCCGGAATTCACGATCTTGGCGGTGCCGTCCTTCAAGGCGCACGAGGCCATAGACGATGCGCGCTCCAGCACGGTGATCGCGCTGAGCTTTGAAAAGCGCTTGGGGATCATCGTGGATTCGGGCTACGGTGGAGAGATTAAAAAGTCCATCTTCACGGTGATGAACTATCTTTTGCCGTTGGAAGGCGTGATGACCATGCACTGCTCGGCTAACCAGGGCGAGCAGCCGGACGACGTGGCGCTGTTCTTTGGGCTTTCCGGCACGGGCAAAACTACGCTTTCCGCCGAACCTTCGCGCGGGTTGATTGGCGACGACGAACACGGATGGAGCGACGAAGGCGTCTTCAATTTTGAAAACGGCTGCTACGCGAAGGTGATTCGGCTTTCGCCTGCCGCCGAGCCGGAAATTTACGCCGCGACGCACCGCTTTGGCGCGATTCTGGAAAATGTGATCTTCGACCCGACCACGCGCCTGGTTGACCTGGACGACAACACGATCACGGAAAACACGCGCGCGTCCTACCCTCTGGAATACATTGCCAACGCCGTGCCGGAAAAACGCGGCGGCCACCCACGTAACATCATCCTGCTGACGTGCGACGCGCAAGGCGTCATGCCGCCGATTGCGCGTTTGAGCACCGAACAGGCGCTCTATCACTTCATTTCCGGCTACACGTCCAAAGTGGGCGGCACAGAGGTTGGCTTGGGCGAAGAGCCGGAGATCACGTTTAGTGCGTGTTTCGGCGCGCCCTTCATGGTGCATCATCCCATGACCTACGCTGAGCTGTTGGGGCGCAAGATCGAGCGTTACGGCGTGACGTGCTGGCTGTTGAACACGGGCTGGGTTGGCGGGCCGTATGGCGTGGGAAAGCGCATCAGTATTCGCCACACGCGCGCGTTGCTGAACGCGGCGCTTTCCGGTGCGTTGCAGGACGTGGAAACCTATGAAGACCCCGTCTTCGGCTTTCACGTGCCCACAAGTTGCCCGGGCGTGCCGGATGAAGTGCTTTATCCGGCGCAATCCTGGCCCAGCGAGGATGAGTATTGGGCCAAGTATCGGCAGCTTGCCATGCGCTACGTGGACAACTTCAAGAAATTTGCGCCGGACTGCCCGCCGGAAGTCGTAAAGGCTGGTCCGCGCGTGTAAGATCGCTGCTTGCGCTGAGCCGATGATGCACGATTGGCAGCGTCACGGCATGTGATGTTTTGGGCAAAGGACGCCCGACGCGCTACAATCTGCGCAGCTAACGACTTTGGACTTGATCGCCAGGGGAGCTTGGGATAGCCAGGCTGAGAGGTGCATCCACACACGATGCCGACCCTAGAACCTGATCCGGATAACGCCGGCGGAGGGAGTGCGCGATGCACACGACTTCATGCGCTCCCTGCTGCCCCAGGGAGCGTTTTTCATGCCCAGCTCAAGCGGTAACACACGCGCGTTGATCTTTGCCAACGGCGATTTGAACGACGGCCCCGCTGTGCAAGCGGCGCTCGCGGCTGCGTCAGACGCGCTGATTGTGGCAGCGGACGGCGGTGCGCGCATGGCGCAAGCGTGCGGGCTGGCCCCTCAACTCGTCGTCGGCGATATGGACTCCCTTAGCGCCGAGGAACTGGGCACGTTGCAGGCGGCGGGCGCACGTCTGCAACGCCATTCTCCGCACAAAGACGAAAGCGATTTGGAACTGGCATTGTTGGCCGCTGTGCACGAAGGCGCGCGCTGGTTGCGGGTGCTGGGTGCGATAGGCGACCGCATGGATCAGACGTTGGCAAACATCGCGTTGTTGGCGATGGACGCGCTGAGGGACTGCGACGCGCGTTTGGTGGCCGGTCGACAAGTGTTGTGGCTGCTCGATGCGGGCGAGCACACATTGCAAGGACGCGCCGGTGACACGATCTCGCTGTTGCCGCTGGGCGGAGACGCGCGCGGCATCACAACCACCGGATTGGAATATCCGCTGCAAGACGAAACGCTGCGCTTCGGGCCGGCGCGTGGGGTCAGCAACGTGATGTTGGGCGAGCGTGCGCAAGTGCGTTTGCGCACGGGGACGTTGGTGGTTGTCCACACGCCCGGGCGGGCCTAGGGGGGACGATGAGCGTCAGAATGCACGACGCGCTGGATATGTTGCGAGCGGTGACCTTGGCGGGGCTGGGGGCGGCGCTGCTGGTGAGCGTGGTAGCGGGCGTGCTGGTCTTTTACGGGGAGGCGCGCGCCGTTGAAGATCGCTCGTTGGCGCACATTTACCCCTCTCCGCACGCGATTTATGACTCGTGGCAACAGCACCACGACCGTCTGTTGCAAGAACACATTCCCGAAACGCTCTGGGAGACGGTCAGCGGCTTGGCTATTGCGGTGCTTTTGGGCGTGAGCCTCGCCGCGCTGATGGATTTCGTGCCCTTGTTGCGCTGGTTGCTCTATCCGTTGCTGGTGGTTTCCCAAACCGTGCCCATCTTTGCCATTGCCATTTTGCTAATCTTGATCTTCGGTTTCGGCAGCGGCCCGAAGATCGCGGTGGTGGTGCTCTTTTGCTTTTTCCCCGTTGCGCTGAGCACGTTCACCGGCTTGCAGTCCGCCGACCCCGAGCTGCAAGCGTTGCTGCGCGCGATGGGTGCGAGTGCCCGTCAAGTGTGGTTCAAGGCTCGTTTACCGGCGGCCATGCCTTCGTTTTTCGCAGGATTGCGTATCGCGGCTACCTACAGCGTGGTGGGCGCCATCTTCGGTGAATACATCACCGCGCAGCGTGGACTGGGCGTGTTCCTCAAACGTTCTTACAGCAGCTACCGGTTGGATCAAGCGTATCTTGCGATTTTGATCACGGCGGTGCTGAGTGTGCTTTTGGTGATCTTGGTGAATTTGATCGAGCGTCTGGCGCTGCGCTGGTACTACACGACACGGCGCACGTCTTGGCGCGGCACAGGCATTTACTGACCAGGAGGTGGGTCATGCAAAAGGTAGGTGTGTTGATGGTGGCGCTGGCGCTGGTACTGAGCGTTGGCGCGGCGGCGGTACACGCTCAGGATGGTGGCGCTGTGGCCGATCCGTTGGGCGGGGCGACGGAGTTCGCGCGTGCCCAGGAGCGCACGGCGGTTACGCTGGTTTTGGACTGGACGCCGAACACCAACCATAGCGGTTTTTATCTGGCCCAGGCGTTGGGTTATTACGACGAGGCCAACTTGGACGTAACAATCCAAGAGCCAACCGATCTACTCGTGGAATCGCTCGTGAGCAACGGCGCCGCGCAGTTCGGCATCAGTTATCAGGAATTCGCCACCTATGCGTTGGCCGACGGCGTGCCGATTGTTTCGGTGGCTGCGATCATTCAGCACAACACGTCCGGTTTCGTGACGCTGCACGACGAGAACCCAATCACCCGTCCTGCCGATCTGTCGGGTTTGCGCTATGGGGGTTTTGGGCAGCAAGACCTGGAGCAAGCGATCATCAACACACTTATCGCATGTGACGATGGCAAGCCGGACAGCTTCGAATATATTGACGTGGGTTGGGTAGACCCCTTCGAGTTGATGCAGCACGACCGCGTCGATTTTGCCTGGATTTACTACGGTTGGGCGGGCATCGAAGCCGAATTGCGTGGCTTGACACTCGACCGCTTGATGCTGAGGGACTATGCAGATTGCATTCCCGACTACTACACGCCGATCCTGATCACCAGCCGCGATCTGGCCGAACAGCAGCCGGACGTGGTGGCGGCGTTCGTGCAAGCGAGCGCGCGCGGCTTTGCGGACGCCATCGCTGAGCCGGAGCAAGCCGCCGAGGTCTTGAGCCAGGCTGTGCCGGAAGCCGACCCCGAGCTGATCCGTGCCAGCGCCGAATGGCTGGCGTCCCGTTATCAAGCAGACGCGCCGCGCTGGGGGCAACAGTCGGCAGGAGTGTGGCAAGGCTTCAGTGATTTTCTGGTGCAACACGGCATCTTGGCCGAGGGCATAGACGCAGAAGCGGCCTTCACCAATGCCTTTTTGCCCGGGCGTGTTCCTGAGGACGCCGAGTGAACACACCCACGCTGTGTTTGGAAGTGCACCATCTGAGCAAGACGTTTCGTGAGGGTAGGCGGCGTGTGGTCGCGTTGCAAGACGTGAGCTTTGCCGCCTACCCGGGCGAATTCATTACCATCATCGGGCCGAGTGGCAGCGGCAAAAGCACGCTTTTCAACATCATCACCGGCTTGTTAGAACCGGACGCGGGCGAGGTGATCGTAGCGTGCGGAAACGTGCACAAAAAACGCGGGCGTGTGGGCTATATGCCCCAGCGCGATTTGCTTTTGCCCTGGCGCACCGTGTTGGAAAACGTGATCTTGGGGCCGGAACTGGACGGACGCTCTAAACGCGAAGCGCGCCGCCGTGCGCGTGAGCTGATGCCACTTTTTGGGCTGGGGGGATTTGAGGATGCATATCCTGACGCGCTCAGCGGAGGAATGCGCCAGCGTGCGGCGCTGTTGCGCACTTTTCTCACTGACCGCGACATTTTGTTGCTGGACGAGCCTTTCGGTGCGCTGGATGCCCTGACGCGGCGTGAACTCCAACGCTGGTTGTTGAGCATCTGGCAGCAGTTCCGCAAAACGATCCTCTTCATCACGCACGACGTGGAAGAGGCCATTTTTTTGGCGGATAGGGTGCTGGTTTTCAGTCCACGCCCCGGACGGATCGTGTGGGAGCGGCGTGTACCCCTGGCGCGCCCGCGTGTGCCCTCGACACGGCTTGCGCCGGAGCTGTACGCTCTGGAGGCCGAGCTGTTTTCCGCGCTGGGGATGTTGCCCGCGACGGAGTAGTGCCGTCTCCCCCGCTCAGCTTATGGATAAGGCGCACGATGGCGTTGAAGCGCCCCTTGTTTTTCGGCGCGGCTTTTTTGGGCGCTGGCGCTGGTGCGGGGCGTTGCAATTGCAGTGGGCGGTCGTCGTAAAGCCAGGCGGGCGCATCTCCGTCAATGCGCAACACGCCGCGATCCAGCAAACGCAACACGGCGCCGCGTGGTATGTGCATAGCGGTTTCGTCGGACTCCCTCCAGGCGAAAACGAGCGCCTGTTCTGTCCAACGCACGAAAGCGACTTCGCGGTCTTCCCACCATACGCGCGTTGGGGGAGCACAGTACCCATTGTCATTGTTCATGTGCACTACCCACCCTACTTGACCACCTGCGATCTATTTCATTATACGGTAAAAGTCGTGAGTGTTGTGCATCGGATTTATGAAAAAATGGTTTATAAAATGGGGCAAGTCGCCCCGTTGCACATTCTGGCGTATAGTGTGAACGTGGGCAACATATCGTGATTTCATTGGGCAGTGAAAGCGAAAAACGATGAGCGAACTCCCTCCAGATTTGCGTAAACTTCCTTCGGGAGCGCTGGACGTGTTGCGTTTTTTTGGCACGCAAGCGGTAGGCGCCAGCGTGGACGAGATCGTCGCCGGCACAAACTTGAGCAGTCGCGGCTGTCGCAAAGCCATTCGTCGCTTGGTGACGCGCTACTATTTGGAGATGCCCGAGCGTGAATATTATACGCTCAGCGCGCGTGGGCAAGAAGCCGTGCAAATCTTGCGAGAGTTCGACGGTGCGGCCACAGAAACGGGAACGGCGGGCGGCGTTGTCGAAACGGTTACCGGTGTCAGCACACTGGACACAACGTCTACGGTTCCCGCCGATGTGCAACACGCGATGCAGCCTCCCCCGCCACCGCGCCACGCACGACGGCTTTCGATTTTTTTGCCGCAAGCGCTGGCGGTGAACTTGTCCGCCAAATTCCAAGTAGGATTCAGCGCGCCTTTGGACGGAAGCGCTCCTCTGCGGCAACCGGCGCAGTTGGTGTTGCGGCTGAGTGTTCCTGCTTGTGATGTGCAGCCCGCAGAATACACTTTGGAGATCACCGGAGAACAGGGCACGGTCGGACCTTTTAGCTTTCGAGTGCAACCGCAACAGACCGAAGCCGCGCGTGCCAAATTGGAAGTTTACCAGTGGGTCACGGCGCAAAACTTGCAGTCTGTAGGCGGAATGTTTTTTGATCTTGCCGTGACAGAGTTTCCCACACCGGCCAGTGCAGCGCTGCACACACTGGCGGTGGTGGTGCGTCTTTACGAAGGGGAAGAAACCGCCGCTCGTTAGCCCAACGGGAAGCCGTTCCACGTGCCTGTGAGCTGATAGCGTAGCCAGTCAATGCTGCCGATGACGGCAAAGGCAAACGCGATTCCGGCCAGCGCTGGCACGAGCAGATCACGCCAGGCATGTAGCGCGTTTTCGCGGTGTGTGAGCGAAAGAAAGAGCACCGCGCCGATCAATGTGAACATCAGCACCACGCCGCCCGCCGTCAGAAAGCCCAGTGCCCACAGCACGGCGTTCCATTGCCTCAAGATCAGTGCGTCGGCCAGCGCTGCAACCGCATAGAGCACGGCAAGTTCGCGCCCTGTACTGAGCGGGGCAGTGTGTACAGGCCGCGCCCAAGCCAGTGCGTTGAACACCGGCCACACCATCGCAATCAACCCCAGCCCGAAAAGTGTGCCGGTGATCAGTCGTAATGTGTTGTGCGGCGGATAGAGCGGCGTGTAAAAGTCAAAGAGGCTCAAGTAGCTGTTGAGACCATCGGCGGCGTAAGACGCTCCCAACACCACCAACACGGCCAGCAAACGCACCGGCGGCAGTTGCGCGGCGCGCGTTCGTCCCCGTGCCAGGAATGTCCCCAAGCCGGTGAGGATGCCCACATACAAACCGGTGCAGCGTGCGCAAAGGGGCAATTGCCGCCCGTAAGCAAAGAAGCTCCGTGCGGCGATGCGGTGACACACTGCGTAGCCAATGGCGTCTGCTTTGTCATGCGAACCCGCCGGTGTGCCCAGCCACCACAGCACCACGACCGCGCCCGCCAATGCTGCAACCGTCCAGCGCGTGCGGCGTGAATAGGCGGGCAGCGGTGAAAAGGTCGGGGCGTCGGTGGCTGAGGATGTCATGGCGTGGCGCTCACGAGCGCGCTTCTTTGGCAAGCGCGCTTGCCAACTGTGCACTGACCAGTTCCAGCATCAACACGTTGGGTTGCGTAATGGCGTTGGGTTGCTGACGGCACGCCAGGATGACCCCAAAGCGCATGGTCATGCCCACCGGCACACACACGCCAGATTGGAAACGCTGCTGACGCACGAAGGGATGGTTGGGCGCGTCGTCCGGCCCGACGATGCGGCTTTGGCCGTTTTGCGCCACCCAGCCCACCAACGATTGCTCGTAATCTTGTTCTTGTGGCGCAATCGAAAGGATCGCCGCAGGTCCCACTTGCGCTTGCAGGTGCAACTCCGGCGGGGAAACAAGCACGACTTTGTAAAAGGCCACGTAGTCATACCCCAATTCGGCAATTGCTTCGACCGCTGCTTGTGTCTTGGATTGCCCAGGCGCAGCACGCCGCAAAGACTTGGCAAATTGGCGTACAGGTGGGAGCGCGTCCGCGCGTAGCGTTTCAAGGCGGCGTTCTTCGGTCAGCCGCTTGATACGCTTGAGCAGATCGTTACCCTCAAAGGGGGTAACCGAAACTTCGTCGGCATAGCCGGGCATCCCAAAGTCAGCCTCGCGGTCGACCAACACGATCAGCAGTCGAGGGTAGGTGTGCCGCAGCTCTTTAACCAGCTCAAAGACGCCGCCCAACGCATTATCCACCACGAAAACGTCAATGTGGTGGCGAGAATCTGCCAGCAATTGGCGTGCCTCGGCTTCTGTGGTTACGACCGTGATCTGAAATTGGGAATCTTTGGAAAGATTTTCGCGGAACTCCATCATTGAAGGAATGGGTACGGCAGCCAAAACGTGAATCACAGCATCATTTGACATAGTTTTCACCGTTTGCTCATTCAAAGTAGGCAAGCACATGCGCGCCACACGCTTACGATTATACATCGTAACCTAACACAGTGATTATGCAACGCTGAGCGCGCTTCGTGGGCTGCTGACCGCGAGGGGGCGGTGTGGAGAATTACGGCTCCAACATGGGCAGATTGTCTTGCATGATCGTCTGGATCACATTGCCGGTGGTCGGATCGCAGTCCGCAGGCACGGTGCCGGAATGGATCGCGTCGAGTGGGCGGCCTGGGTTGATCGCATTCCAGGCCATGCGTGCCAATTCCGCAATTACCGGCGCAGACTGGTCGAACGGTAACCATTTGCGCCCATGTAGCACCGCCACGAACACGAACGCCCCGTTTGGCCCGATGACGATCCCTGCGTCTCCGTGTGTGTCATCTACCCAGCCGTGTTTGTGGATAACCTGCGCGTCCGGTGGCACGCCTGCTTCCAAAAA
>CAZZNC010000053.1:0-10147 GCA_964655405.1 uncultured Anaerolineaceae bacterium
CCACACGTAAGGGTCGTACTCCAGTTGGTTTGTGAGCTGCAACGCTTCGCGGGTCATTTCGTTGCAAGGGAAAAGTGTGCGTCCGTTGCCCGGACCTGCTTCGGTTATGAAGACGGGAATTTGGATTGCTGCCGGCAGTTCCGGCAGCAGTGCACCGTAAAGCATCCGATGCCGAAATCCCATCGCCACGCCGGAATCGCTCGCCAGGGTGTAATCGTCGCGTCCGGCTGCGTGCAGCGCCACGCCATGATAAAATCCCGACGCGCAAGGATGAGCCAGCGCGTATTCGAAAACCGGCTTGAGCTGCAAGAAATAGTCCGGCTCGGGCCGCCCCGGACTGAAGGAAAAGAGCAGCAAACATTCGCCAAATTGCTCGGCTTGGCGCATCGCCTCGATGGAAAAAGCCGTCAGCCACTCCACAGGGGGCAAACACTCGTTCATCACCTCGAAGTAGTCCGCGTGCACAGGCTGCCAGTTGGGTTGTTGGCCGGCAATCCACATTTGCGCTTCCAACACGGGATCGTTGCTCGTGTCGGGACAATCGCGCTCGCCCCAGGGGGTCAGCAACGAGCGGTAGACGATGATCGTAGAAGGGGAAGCCGCCGCCACCGCGTTGAGGATGTTTTCGGTGCCCGTCGTGCCTTTCAGCGTTCCCAAGGGCAAGCCGGCAGCTTGCAGCCGTTTGACAAAGTCGAGCACGGGGGTTTCTCCCGCGCCCACGACCAGATGCAGCCCTAGCAACGTGTGCGGCCCGCGATCCGGTGGCAGATAGACCAGTTCCGGCGCTATGTCCACGTAGAGAATGGTGAGGTTGTCCACGCTGTAAAGGCTCTGCACTGGCTCGTCGTTCGGCATCTGAAGGCCGGTGGTAACTTGGATGCGCAGCAGCACCACTTGCCCGCGAAAGCGCGTCAAGTCCACTTCGTGCAGATCCCAATCCGCCGTCACTCCGATTTGCTGATCTACTGCATTCCACGTCCGTCCGCCGTCGAGCGAAATGCCCAGCGTGACAAGGTCGCTGGACGGCAGTTGCCCGTCCTGGCGATAGAGCAATTGGGCGCTGAGCGTGCCGCTGAGGTCAATGGGCAGCGCATATTGCAGCGTGCTCACCGTTTGACGCTGGGCTGCGTCCAACTGCCAGCATCCGCCGCTGTAGCCGCAATCTGCCGTGTAGTGCCAAGCCCCGTTCGCCGACCAATTTAGCGGCGTGTCGAACGTTTCTGCGAAGGGCAGCGCGGCCACCTGGTGGCTGATCGCTTGCGGCGCGAGGGGGGAGGGCAGCGGGGTGACGGTGGGGGAAAATTCCTGTGCGCTGGAAGGCGGCACAAGTGCCCAGGACGCGCCGAAAAGCGCGAGCAGAAATGCGCTCAGCACAACGAAACGGCCTCGGATGCGTGATGCCTGCATAACCTTCTTACCCCTTGGATTGTGACGTTAAGCACAAACGGTGTGTGCTTTCAGACAAAAAAGAAGGGCAGTCGGCGAACTGCCCTTGACCGTTCCCAAACGTGCTGCGACGGGGCGCTAAGCCTCTTTGGGCAGCCGTGCAGCCACGATCTCGGCGATGTCTTGCACCTGCGGACCGGAGCGTCCTTCTTCGGCTTGGTGTGCGTCCTCGAACATGCGCAAACAGAATGGGCAGCCCACCGCCAGCGTTTCGGCGTGGGTGGCGGCGGATTCGGCATAGCGTGTGACGCTAACCGACGCCGTGCCGTGTTCTTCTTCCTTCCAAAACTGCGCGCCACCCGCGCCGCAACACAGCGAGCGGTTGCGCGTGTGTTCCATTTCCGTCAATTGCGCACCCGCGCGGTTCAGCACCAAGCGCGGCGCGTCATAAACGCCGCTGTGCCGCCCTAAATAGCATGGATCATGGTAAGTGACCTGACCGGACGTTTTCGCGGCTTCTGGGGCCAATTTTAGCCGTCCAGAGGCCAAAAGTTCTGCGATGAAGGCGCTATGATGCACCACGTTGTAATGTCCGCCGAATTGCGGATATTCTTTGCCGATGGTGTGCATACAGTGCGGGCACGTAACCAGGATGCGCGGCGGCTTCACTTCGTTGAGCAGCTCCACGTTGGCCGTTGCCATCTCATAAAACAGGTACTCGTTGCCCGCACGGCGCGCGCTGTCGCCGGTGCAAGTTTCTTGCTCGCCCAGCACCGCGAATTTGATGCCCGCCGCGCGCAAAATTAGCACCATCGCCCGCGCGATCTTCTGCGCGCGCGGCTCGTAAGCCCCCGCGCAGCCCACCCAATAGAGCACCTCGAAGTCGTCCACTTGCTCCACCGTGGGCACGTCCAGCCCCTCCGCCCAGGCCAGGCGGCTTTCGCCGATCTGCCAGGGGTTGCCCGCGCGCTCCATGCCCTGGAACGCGCCCTGGAGTTGCGTGGGGAACTCGCCCTGGGTCAGCACCTGGTCGCGGCGGATGTCCAGAATGTCGAACATCGGCTCGTTGCCCACCGGACAAATTTCGATACATGCGCCGCACGTGGTGCAAGCCCACACCGCCGACGCGCTCAGTGCGAATTCCAACAGCGGATGCGGAGAAGGCTCGCCGGCGGCCAGTGCGGGCATGTTTTCCTTGATCTCGTAGCGCTTGTTGATCTCCAACGCTGAGGGCGAAAGTTCTTTGCCTGTAACATAAGCCGGACAAACTTCCTGGCAGCGGTTGCACATGATGCAGGCGAAGGGGTCTACGAGCTGCGTTTGACTGAGGTGCTCCAGGCGCGCCGCGCCGAACTGCTCGCGCTCCTCGTCCTCGAAGTCCAGCGGCTCCAGTGCGCCCAATGCCGCGCGTTCCGGTTGCGTGAGGTAGTTCAGCGGCCCCATGAAAAGGTGCATGTGCTTGGTGTACGGGAAATAGGGGACGAAAGCCAAGATCGTGCCCAGCGCCAGCCACCAAGCCGCGTGCTCACCGAAGGTCAGCGCGTTGTTGCTCAGTCCGCCCCACAGCCCTGCCAACGTGCTTGCGAAGGGCTGCCAGGCGTCGCCATTGTGGGCCAGCGTGAAGCTCTGCCCCACAAAACGGCTGCTCACGTGAATGAGAATGAACAAACCCACGATCAGCGAATCGCGCCGCACGCCGTGTAGTGCTTTGGGGTGCAGCGTGACGTTATCGTGAAATTGTAGCGCGGGCGCGTTGGTCTCAAAGCGCCGCAGCAAAAAGTAGACCATGCCCACGATGATCAAAACGCTGAAAACGTCTGCCAACAGCCGGTACACGTCCCCGACCACGCCCGTGCCCAAAAATTGCACGTCGAAATAGCCGTGCAACACGTCGCCCAAGTTCACCAGCCCGTAAAGGAAGAAGCCCCAGGCGATGAAGGCGTGCATGATGCTTGTTCCCAACCGTGCGCTGAGCACGGTGCGCTGAGAAAAGGCCACTTCCACCGCCCGCCAAATGCGTTCCGGCAGCCGGTCAAAGTAGAGTTTGCCTTCCCCGCGTGCGATCACTTGGGCCGCCATGCGAAAAGTGCGCCAAGTGAGGGTCAGCGAAAGCGCCACCCCAAAGGCAAAGACGATCTTTTCGATGGGTGTGAGCATGTTTTTTTACTCCCCTACAAAAAAAGAAAAAATCTGCGCAATTTTTGCAAAACGAACCGCGCTATAGCGCTAACGGGTGGCGCGTGCGGCGATATAAGTGTGCATCCACACCGAGAGCATATCCTGCGTGCTTTGGGGGATCATCAAGGCCAGCATCTGCAGCTGTTCAGCCAGCACCAGCACCCCGCACAAGCGATCTTCGATGTCCTGATCTTGCATCACCGTTTCCAGATAGTGCCGGATAGCCGGATTGGAAATGAGCTTGAGCACCTCGGAGGCGGTGTTGTGGTCACGGTGTACCAGATTGTGGGTGAATTGGAGCAGCGTGGCGACCAGCGGGCCAGTGTTGAAAAGCACGCTAAACGGGGTATTGTGGTCCAGCACAAAGGAAATTTCTTGCAATGTGCTCAGCACCGTTCCCATTTCTACGTTGGCTTCGTGCATGATGCGCACAGGGATCAAAGCCTCGTCTGCGTTGATCTGCCAAGTTTGCCCCAGCGGTTCGACATAGACCGTCACCCGCTCGGAAAGCGTGGCGGCCCATTCCATCATCTGATCGAGATCGGGCAAAATGGCGTCGAGCAGCCTTTCGTCTTGCAAATAGCCCTCGTCCCCCAACATCATGCCCAAGTCGAGATCCAAATCTTCCTCGAAGTCGTCCGCTCCATACCCTGAACGGCGCTCAGATAGGATGATGTGCGGCCATTGGTCGGCGGAATAGGCGCGGGTGCGCAACAGATAGTCGAAAAGCATCCGCACAGCCAACCCGCCGCCGAAAACCGTAAAAGAATACACGGATTCCGGATTGAGCCACAGCCACCAATTGAAGTCGTCCGGTGCGTTCACCTTTTGGCGATCCGTGCCGAAAAGGTACGCGCCCAGCTTTTGCACCACCAACGTTTGCCAGCGCCAAAATTGCCCGTCAACCACTTCTTCCCAATCGGTGTCGGCGGGCACGATCTCGTCCAGCGAGATCACGCCGTGCGCCGGAGAAAGCACCAAGGCATGGTGGAATTGCTGTTCTTGGGCGTCTATGCAGGCCTGTTGAAACTCAAAGCTGCCGTAAAAGTCACGTGGGAGCTGGGGTTGGGTGGCGCGTGTTTCGCTGGCGACGATCAGCGCGATATTTTCGCGCACGATAGCTTTGCGTCGTTCGAAGAGCAGTTCGGCGCGGGGGTCAATTGTCACACGGTACACGTACCAGCGTTGGCGCCCTTTGCCGCGCACGATAGTTCCGTCGGGGCGGCGAAAGCTGGTGACGTAAATCGTGTGCTCGCCGCGTTCGATGGCCGCGTCCATGTGGCGATCCGGCCCGACGCCGATGCGTTCGGTGCCGCCGCCTTCCCACAAGATTTGCCCCTCGTCGGTATAGTGCAAGCCGCGCATCCCCAAATTGTAGAGCACGACAGTCAGCCAAACGCGCTGGATGATTTGCTGGGGACTTTCTTGGAAGCGGCTTTTGCTGAAGAGCCAGCGTACTTGTTTCAGCATGGCGGCGTCGGCGTCGGTGGGCGGTTTTTCCAGCCAGGTATGTGCTTTGTCCTGAATGGCCTTGATCAGCTTCAGCCGCTCATCTGCCGCGAGCGTAGCTTTGACGCTTTCGACGCTGAGCAAGCCGGCTTTCAACAGCGAACGGGCGCGTTCGTCGGGATGGTGGCGCACCGGTTCGGTCGTGCCCATTACGTGTACCAGCTCATTTTCTTGGACTTGAACGGGGCTTATGCGCAAATCCAACTGGACGTCGCTCAAAAAAGTGTCCAGAACGGTTGAAGTCATGCGATCCCTGCCTCGTGGTGCATCCGCTTATGCTCAATTCAGTGGCACGTTGCGCCATTGTGTTCCCCAGTGTACATCGGTTTGGCGGTACGGCCTAGTTTCGACAACTCTTGGCGTACAAAGTCGCTCAGCGTCAAAAAAAGCCCTGCGAATGGTTCCGCAGGGCCTTTGGGACGGGGAAAACGCCGACAGGCTTGTCAGGATTGCGCGGGAAGCGTGCGGTGAGCGTGTTTGCCGTTGCTGGAAGGTTCGGGCACATCGCGGCGAAACTGGCTCATGTACAGCGCGTAATAGAAGCCCTGCGCGGCCAACAACTCTTCATGCGTGCCTTGTTCCACAATCTGCCCATCGTCGAGCACATAAACGCGATCCGCGTTGCGAATGGTGCTCAGCCGGTGCGCGATCACAAAACTGGTGCGTCCACTGAGCAGTTTTTCCAGTGCTTTTTGGATGAGGCGTTCGGTGCGTGTGTCTACGCTGCTGGTGGCCTCGTCCAAGATCAACAAGCGCGGGTTAGCCAACGCCGCACGTGCTATGGCTACGAGCTGACGTTGTCCCTGGCTGAGGCCGCTTCCACGTTCGCCCAAAACCGTCTGATACCCTTCCGGCAATCGTTGGATGAAGCCGTCTGCATAAACCAATTTGGCCGCTTCGATCACCTCGTCGTCGCTGGCTTCGATGCGTCCATAACGGATGTTGTTCATCACGGTATCGCTGAAAAGGAACGTATCTTGCAGCACGATGGCGATCTGTCGGCGCAAGCTGGCGCGTTTCACATCGCGCACGTCAATGCCATCAATCAGCACCGCGCCTTTGTCCACGTCGTAGAAGCGTGGAATCAGGTTGATGATGGTGGTTTTGCCCGCGCCGGTCGGCCCAACGATGGCGATGGTTTGCCCGGGTTCTGCGGCCAGGCTGACGCCCTTCAACACCGGCTCGTTGGGGTTGTAGCTCATCCACACGTCGCGCAGTTCCACATGCCCTTGAATTGGCGGCATGTCGCGCGCGTCGGGTTTGTCGGTCAGATCTGGAGCTGTGTCTAAAAACTCGAAGATGCGTTCGGCCCCTGCAATGGCGCTTTGCACGTTTGTCCACAGCGTGGCGATCAGTTGGATCGGCTGGTTGAATTGCTGCGTGTAGGAAAGGAACGTGATGATTAACCCCAGCGAGATCACCGTGCCCAAAAGGTCTTGGTCACGCAACATCAAAATGCCGCCCACCCCCGCCACAATAGCGATGGAAACATAGCCCAGCGCCTCCAACGTGGGGCTGAGCGCGCTGGTGAAGGCCACAGCTTGGATGTTGGCATCGCGCGTGGCCGCGTTGGACTGGCGAAAACGTGCGATGTTTTCTTCCTCTCGCGTGAAGGCTTGTGCTTCGCGCACGCTGGAGATGTTCTCTTGCAAATCCGCGTTGACCGTGCCGATCTCACGGCGGGCACGACGGTAAGCGATGCGGGCGCGGTTGGAAAACCAGACCGTTGCCAGCAGCATAAAAGGCACCATGGCGATAGCTACCAGTGCAAAGGACACGCTGCGGCTAAACATCGCGTAAATCAGCCACACAATGATCAGCGCCCCGCGTATCACTTGCACCAGCGCAAAGGTGAAAGCCTGTTCGATGGTCGCAATGTCGTTGGTCAAGCGGCTCATGATGTCGCCTGCTTCGTGCTTGCCATAATAACGCAGCGGCAGGCGGTGAATGTGCTTGAAAACAGCCATGCGCAAATCTCGCAGCACAAACAAACTGGCCCGGCGCATCAAGTAAAATTGCAGCCCCACGGCAATCGCGCTCACTGCAATTAAGCCGGAGATCAACAGCACGATCTCGCCTACCCCGCGTAGCGCATCGTCGCGTGAAAGCGTGTCGGGCGTGTCGGTATACCAACAGTTGCTTTGGCTGCTGGGGGCTGATTCTGCCAAAAAGCTCATCTTGTCTTGGCTGTAGGGCACCAGGTAGCAATCCACCGTTTGGCCGATTAAATCCGGCGTGACAACCTGTGCCCAGGCGCTGAACACAGCAAAAGCCAACATCGCGCCCAAAAGCACACGGCGTCCCCGAAACAGCTTCCACAGGCGGTAAAGCGTGGAACGCACGCTCTTGGGTTTGCTAACCTCGATCTCTAAGATACGGCGGTTGTGGCCAAACATCTAGCGTGCCTCCTCATCCGCAAGCGGCAGCGCTTGTTCCTCGTCGAGCGCCACGTCTTCCACCAGTTGCGAGTTGTAGATTTCCACATAAAGTGGGCTGTTTTCCATCAATTCCTCGTGGGCGCCGCGCGCCACGATTTGCCCTTTGTCCAACACCAAAATTTGGTCGGCGTTGAGCACGGTGCTAATGCGCTGTGCGATCACAAAACTGGTACGTCCTTGCATCAGCTTATCCAGCGCCTTTTGGATGCGGTATTCTGTGGCGAGGTCTACGCTGCTTGTCGAGTCGTCCAAAATCAAGATGCGCGGATTGAGCAACAAAGCGCGCGCGATGGCGATACGTTGTTTTTGTCCACCGCTGAGCGTGGCGCCACGTTCGCCGACCGGCGTGTCGTAGCCTTGCGGAAACTCCATAATGAACTCATGGGCTGCTGCCGCTTTTGCTGCTGCAATCACTTCGTCCATGCTGGCTTCAGGACGGCCAAAGGCGATGTTGTCGCGGATGGTGCCGGAAAAAAGCGTCGTTTCTTGCAACACGATGCCGATATGCGAACGCAGGCTATTGAGCGTTACATCGCGCACGTCGTGCCCGTCCACCAGCACCACGCCTTCGGTTACGTCATAAAAGCGTGGGATCAAGTTGATGATGGTGGTTTTGCCGCTGCCCGTTGCGCCTAACAAGGCCACTGTTTGCCCCGGCTCGGCGACAAAGGAGACTTCTCGCAACACATAATCGCCGCTTTTGAAGTAGCGGAAAGACACGTTGCTGAACTCTACGTGCCCCTGCATTTCGGTCAACTCGATGGCGTCCGGCTTGTCTTCCACGTCGTTGTGCGCGTCCAATATCTCGAAGATGCGTTTGGAAGACGCGCTCGCCTGGGCCATCAACGAGATGATGAAACCCAATTGTCCCAACGGGAAGAACACATAGGCGAGGTACAAGCTGAATTCTTGCCATTCCCCTAGCGTCAGCGAGTGATCCACGATCTGATAGCTGGCTGCATAAAGTACCGCCATTTGCCCCAAACCTGAGATCAGCGAGATCAACGGGAAGATGGTGGCAAAAGTGCGGCTCAGTTTGAGACGCTGCTGCAAATGCGCGTCAATCGCTGTGCTAAACCGTGCTTGCTCATGCGGTTCACGGGCAAACGCCTTGACAACGCGAATGCCCGAAAGATTTTCTTCCAATACCGTGTTGAGCGCTGCAAGCAGCTTTTGCAGTTGGGCAAAAAGCGGCTGCACCTTGGCGCCAAAAAGCCCAAACATGAACAGCGCCAACGGCAGTACCGGCAACACGACCAGCGTCAGCTTGACGTTGGTGGCGAAAAGGATGGTCAGCGTGCCCACCAGCAAAATCAACGCTTGCAACGAAAGCAACACTCCTTGCCCGATGAACATGCGCACTCTTTCCACATCATCTGTGGCGCGGATCATCAATTGGCCGGTTTGGTTGCGGTCGTGATAGCTGAAGGAAAGCCGTTGGATTTTGGCAAACAAATCGTTGCGGAAATCAAAGGCCACGTTCTGAGAGAGCTTTTCCGCCATGTAGCCCTGCACAAAGGCAAAAATGCCGCGTGCAGCTGCAAAAAGCACCACCGCTATCCCCGCGGCGAGGATAGCTTGTTCTGCGCCGGAAGCGTCCGCGCGCAATTGGTCGAGCGTGACCCCTTTATATTCAGCGGCGCGCTGTTGGATAAGCGGCGACTGAGCCAAGATTTTGTTGGCGAGCACGCCGTCCGTGATGCTATCTATGATGTTGCGCACCAGGCGCGGCACCATCAGTTGCGCACCGGTGGAGATCACCAGCGCGCCGTAAGCCACAAGCGCGGTGCGCTGATAGTGGCGCAAGTAGCGGAATGCGCGCCCCAATTGGCGCAATCCGGCGCGGTCAATGCGCGGTTTGCGGCCCTTTGCGTGTGTGGAGTTTCGCTTTTTCAAAAGATCCACCTCGTTCGTTATGCTTTTGCTTATTCACGGGACGTCGTGGGCGTGTGAACTTCCAACCCCATGGCGTCTGCACGGGCGTACATGGCTGTTTGGAGCTTGTCCAGCAGCTCCAATAGCGTATCGCGTTCGGTGGGCGTCAGAGCCTCGAAGAGACCGTCAAGGAACGCCCCTACCGGTGGCGCATAGTGGCGCACCTGCTCGTGTCCGGCCTCGGTGATGTGGATTTGCACGCGGCGGCGGTCGGTGGGGTGGGCTTGGCGAGTGATGAGGCTTTGTTCTTCCAATCCGTTGAGCAGCGCGCTTACCGTGTTGCGGCTGACGCCCAACCAGTGGCTGAGTTCGCTGGGCAGAAGCCCCTCGTCTATGTCCAACCGATCGTTGACTTCCAACCGGACAAGCAAGCGCATCCGCGCGTGCGAAAGATTGTCCACCGAGTGGAATTTGTCCACCATGTGCCGCAGCAAGTGGTTGACCCGTTGCAGCTTGCGGTAAAGGTAGAAGCTGCGCATGTCTTGGATGGCGAAAATGTCCGCGAGTGCTGCGTCCACTTCCGGCGGATGTTCACAGGGCCTTGGAGAGGTCATAGGGTGTTCCTTTTCGTTGATTCCACAGCGAACTATACGACATGGAACTATTTTTGTCAAGAAAAGGGCGTGCGAGGAAAAATGGCGGCACAGAAGACATGGCCGCAGAGCGCGGAGCGACCTTGCCCCGCGCGAAAAGCTGCGCGG
>CAZZNC010000054.1:0-10075 GCA_964655405.1 uncultured Anaerolineaceae bacterium
TGGCCGTGATGGGCTTTGACAACATCGCAGCGGCGGGCTGTGTGAACTTGACCACCGTCTGCCAGCAATTAGTGGAAAGCGGGCGCATCAGCGCCCAACGCATGTTGGACTGGCTGCGCAGCGGAGACGTGGCGCGCGACCCCGTCCAATTGCCGTTGGAAATTGTAGAGCGCGCGACGGTATAGCTTTTTTTGCTGCTGTATGGAACCGGTTCCATACAGCCGGATTAAGGACGAATAATGCTTTACAGGCCGCCGGATCGCCGTTTGGGATTGTGGGACACCTGGCTTTTTCGCCAGGGGGATACGGTGCATCTTTTCCATTTGCAATGCGCACGCGCCGAAGGCGGTTGCAGTTCGATTGGGCACGCCGTGACGCGCGATTGGCTGCATTGGGAGACGCTGCCGCCTGTGTTGCACCAGGGGCGCGGGGACGCTTGGGACGCGGGGCCGCTGATGACCGGCGTCACGTTGGAACACGACGGGCGTTACTACCTATTTTACGGTGCGATGGTGGAGCGTGTGCAGCGGATTGGGCTGGCCGTTTCCGACGATTTGTTGCACTGGGAAAAGATAGGCGGCGCGCCGCTGCTGGAAGCCGCCGGCCCCTGGTATCAGACCGACCCGAGCGCCGCGCTCAATTACGAAACGGCCTGGCGCGATCCTTACGTTTTCTATTATGCGCCGGAACGCCGCTTCTATGCGTTCATCTGTGCGCGCGTGGCCGAAGGGGACGACGTGGGCGGGGGCTGTATCGCGGTGGCGCAAAGTGACGATCTGTTGGCGTGGTCGCTGTTGCCGCCTGCGTATGTTTCCGATGCCCTGACGTGCCTGGAAGTGCCGGAATATTTCCGCATGAACGGGCGGCATTACCTCACTTACACCACGTCGTACCATTTCGGCACGCCCTATCCTGTGCGCGATCCGATGCAGGCGACCGGCACGTTTTATCTGGTTTCCGACGCCATGCTCTCCGGTTATCACCCCAGCGCGGCGGACAACGCTTTGAGCGCCAGCGCGCCCAACGCGCCTGCCAACTATGTCGGACGCAGCATCCCGCTCAACGGGGACGCGCGCCGTCGGCTTTATTACTATCACCACGTCTATCCGCCCCAAGCGGGCGAGCGGCTGCACGGCTCGTTGGCCGCGCCCAAAGTGTTGGAAGAGGCGGGAGCGGGCACCCTGGCCGTGCGCTACGACGCGCACGTGTTGGAGCCACACACCCAGGAAGTGACGCACCTCCGTTTGCCGTTGGCCGAAGGACAACCCTTTGCCTTGCCCGTGCAGAACGCCGCTGACGGTGTTTACAGCGTGCAGACGCAAGCGCCCTATGCGGGGCTGGTCTTGCGTGTGACGGCGGAGCGGGGCGGGGCGCTGAGCGGGTTGGCGGTGTGGCTGGCGCCTTCTTCTGCCGCCGAAAACCGCTGGGACGTGATCTTGGGGCGCGTGGTCTTTACACAAGGGCCGCAGGGACTACGCCCGTATTTCGACGCCCCCGCTGCTCTACGACAACTCGACTATTCCCTGCATCCGCACACACCGCCGCGAGCGTCTTTGCGGGTGGTGCTGCGTGATGTTTTCGTGGACGTGTACGTTGACGACGTGCTTTACCTTTCCCACACCTACGCGCCGGACGCTCTCGCGCGGCGGGGAGACGTGGGCGTTTTTTACGCCGGACGCCCGAAAGCCGAGGCGCTGCGTTATTTCGCGGCGTTGCGCTTGGTGGCGTCTTGACCGCGCGCCGTAGGTCGGCGTGGCGGCGTTGCAAGTCCGTTGACGGAAGAAAGGAGGATGCGCCGACTTGTTCGGGCGTGGAACATTCCCGCCCCATACACTTCGTTTCATTTTGAGTCGTGCGGTTTCTTAGGGAGGAACACGAAATGAAAGCCTTACGGATTTTGATTTTGGCGGCTATCGTGATGGCCGTGGCTGTGCCGATGGGCGTTTCGGCCCAAGACAAAGCCCAAGTGACGTTGTGGTTCCACTCCGGTCAGGGTTCGGAACGTGACGCCCTGGACGACCAGATTACCCGCTTCAACGAAGCCAACGCCGATTACGAGATCGTGCCGTTGGAAGTGCCGGAAGGCAGCTACAACGACCAGGTGAAGGCTGCTGCATTGGCCGGTGAATTGCCGTGCGTGTTGGACTTCGACGGCCCGTTCATCTACAACTATGTTTTCTCCGGTGACCTGATCCCGATTGATGGGTATGCCAGCGACGAGCTGTTGGCGGACGTGCTGCCCTCGATCGTCGAGCAGGGCACGGTCAACGATCATCTGTGGAGCTTGGGGCAGTTCGACAGCGGCTTGGCGATCTGGGCCAACCGCAAATACTTGGAAGAAGCCGGCGTGCGCATCCCCGAGGGCATTGACGATCCCTGGACGCTGGATGAGTTCAACGCGGCTATGGAAGCGTTGGCCCCGCTGGTGCCGGAAGACGGCTATGTGATCGACTTCAAGTTCAACTACACGGGCGAATGGTATTCCTACGCCTTCGGCCCCTGGATTCGCAGCTTTGGCGGCGACACGATCAACAAGGAAACCTACGACACCGCCGAGGGCGTGCTCAATGGGCCGGAAGCGGTTGCCTTTGGCGAATGGTTCCAGAGCCTGTTTGAAAAGGGCTACGCCACGACCACACCGGTTGATCCGGACGCGGACTTCATGGAAGGGCGCGTGCCGCTGAGTTATGTGGGCCACTGGATGTACGTGCCCTATAAGGAAGCGTTGGGCGACGACCTTGTCTTGATCCCGCAGCCGGACTTCGGCAATGGCGCGGTGACGGGCATGGGTTCGTGGAACTGGGGCATCACCAGCGCTTGCGAAAATCAAGACGGCGCTTGGGCTTTCATCGAATGGCTGATGCAGCCGGAAAACGTCAAGCAAATGACCGACGGCAACGGCGCCATCCCCTCCCGTATCTCGGTTTTGCAAGCGGACGAGCGCTTCGCCGAGGGCGGCGATATGTACATCTACTACCAGCAGCTGACCGGTGGCGTGGCCGTGCCGCGCGCCGCGACGCCTGCGTATCCGGCCATCCAAACGGCCATGTCCGACGCGATCAACGCGATTGCGCGCGGCGAGGATGTGCAAGCGGCGCTCGATGCGGGTGTGGACACAATCGATTCGTACATCGAAACGCTGAACCAGTAGGGCGCGCCTCGCGCGCGAGATGGGGAGGCCCTGCGCGGCCTCCCCAGACTTGCCGGAGCAGGGCTTATGATGACGTTCATTCGACGCCACTTTAGCGGCAGACACGGGCGCGATTTGCTCATCGCTTGGGTGATGGGCGGGCCGGCTTTTGTGCTGCTGGCGCTTTTCATGGTCTGGCCGTTCATACGCGGGTTGGATCTGAGCACAACCAACCAGCGCTTCGACGGCTCACAGGCGCATCGGCTCACACCCTGGTACGCCAATTACGACCGTATCCTCAGCGTGGGGATCGTGCATTTGCCGGACGTGCCGGACGCTGTGCCCTATCGCCCGCCGCGCGCGGGTTGGTATCGCACCAAGACCGAGCAGTGCAAAGCTTGCGAAGCGGAATGGGAATGTAAGATCAGCGACCCGCAAGACGCCGCGTGTGCCGCACAGTGCGGGACAATCTGTGCCGAGGGCGAGCTGATTTTCCGTTGGCGCGGCAAAAACTTGGACACGATTGGATTGGAACGCTGGGCCAAATACGACATCGCGCGCACGTTTTCGCTCTTCGGGCGGCATTATGCCATTGTTGCCAAAGACCCGCTTTTTTGGAAGGGCCTACTCAATAACTTTTACTTTGCACTGGTGATTGTGCCGTTGCAGTCGGCGCTGGCGTTGTTGCTGGCGCTGTTGGTGAACCAAAAATTGCCGTATGTGAACGTTTTTCGCACGCTGTACTTTAGCCCTGTGGTGACGGCGATGGTGATCATCGCGGTGGTGTGGAAGTTCCTTTACAATCCGGACTTCGGGCTGATCAACGAGATGATCCGCTTCGTCACTTTTGGCAAGGTGGAGGGCTTTGGCTGGCTGCAAAGCCCACAGATGGCGATGCCCGCCATCATCGTCATGTCTATCTGGCAGGGCGTGGGCTTCCAAATGATCATTTTCCTGGCCGGTCTGCAAGACATCCCCGAAGACCTGTACGAGGCCTCGTCCATTGACGGGGCGAACTTATGGCAACAATTCCGCTTTATCACGCTGCCCATGTTGCGCAACACGACGATCTTTGTGGTGCTGACCACAACCATCTTGGCCTTCCGGCTCTTTGACCAAGTGAACGTGATGACACCGGACGGCGGGCCGAACGAGTCCACCGCCACAATGGTTTGGTACACCATCCGGCGCGGCTGGCGGCAAAGCGAGGTGGGCTATGCTTCCGCGCTTTCCGTCGTTTTCGTGGCTATCGTGCTGATCGTCTCGCTGGTGCAACGCGGCCTCGTCCGTTCTGAAAGTGCCCTGGACTGAGCCATGACCACACAAACGCTTACCTCTCAGCAATTGGCCGAAGCGCGCCGACGCGCGTTGATCTATCGTGTGCGCAAGGGCTTGCGGCGGCTTTTCGCCTATGGCTTCATGGCGCTTTTGGGCTTTCTTTTCATTTTCCCGATCCTGTTCATGATCGTGGCGGCCTTCAAGCCCAACGACCGTGTGATCGCGGACTTGGCAAGCATACGGGCGTTTTTCCCTGCGCCCAACAGCTTGACGCTGGACAACATCCAAGACGTGTTCTCGCGTGTGCGCTTTGGGCATCTGGCTTTCAATTCGCTTTTCATCACGCTGATTACCGTGATCGCGGGGCTTTTTGTCAACAGCATGGCCGCCTATGTGTTGGCGCGGCTGCGCTGGCTGGGGCGCACGGTGATGCTGAGCTTAATCGTGTCGCTGATCATCATTCCGCTGGAAGCGATTGCCGTGCCGTTGATGATTCAGGTCAACCAGATGAGCGCGTTTCTGGACCCGCTGACGCTGGCGGTGCTGGTGCTGCTGACGGTGCTCTTTTGGCGCGTGGTGTGGAACATGGCGGGGCAATTTTTGCGGGGCGCGCCGCTTTTGCGAGCTTGGCCCAAGCTGTGGCGCGGTGTGTTGCAAGGCGTGCTGACGTTCGCCGCGTCGCTGCCGTTGGAGGCGCTGATTGTCTTCATCGTTGGGCAGATGCGCGAAGGCGGGACGTGGCTCAATTCCTACCATGTGCAGATCTTGCCCTTCATCGCCGAGCCGTTTTCCATCTTCCTCTTCTACCAGTTCTTCATCAACATTCCGCGTGACTTCGACGAGGCGGCCTACGTGGACGGGGCGGGGGCGTTCCGCATCTATTGGCAGATCATGGTGCCCTTATCACGTCCGGTTTTTGCGACTGTGGCAATCCTCAAGTTTTTGCAATTCTGGTCGTTTTATATGTGGCCGCTGATGGTCACGCGCGGGGACGAGTATCAGCCGCTGATGGTGGGCATGGACTTTTTCCAGACCCAAGCGCCCATCAAATGGGGCAGCATCATGGCGTATGCTTCGATGGTGACCGTGCCGGTGTTGATCTTCTTCCTGCTCTTCCAAAAATGGTTCGTGCAATCGGTGAGCAGCAGCGGGTTGAAGGGCTGAACGCACGTTATTCCTAACCCAACGCCAGACGATGAACATGGGGGCAGCTTATAGGGAGCTGCCCTTTGCTTTTGTGCGTGGAGTGCTTGACAGGGGGGGGCATAGATCGTATGCTTATTGCAAGCGCTTGCAATGCCCTTGCATCCCCGTTATACTCCCTCATCGTTGGTCTTCGTCGCTGCGCAGCCTGTGTGCGTGGACAGGGGATAGCGCTGTTTGGTGCGTTTCGGGAAAAAGGGCGAACTATGAAGCCGAGTTTGCAAACTATCGCAGAGAAAGCCGGAGTTTCCACCGCGACCGTCTCACGGGCGCTCAACGGACGGGCAGGGGTCAATCCGGAAACGCGCGAACGCATCCTTGCTATCGCCGGCGAGTTGGGCTATGCGCCGAACATGGCGGCCAAGGGGCTGGCGACTTCCCGCACCTATGCGCTGGGGTTGATCACTTACGAGCGCAAACCGCAGCGCCCGATCAACAATTTTCCTGACGAGCTGATGCAGGGGGTGGACCAAGAAGCGCGGCGGCATGGTTATCACATCATCACCACGTTTGTCAACGAAGAGCTGATGCAAGACGCCAAACGTCTGCCGCTTTTCAACGAACAGCGCGTTGACGGCATGATCTTGGTGGGGCCGGCGCTCAAAGCGTCTTTCATCATCCAACTTTATAGCAGCAGTGTCCCGATGGTGTTGGTGGACAATGTGTTGCACGAGACGGACATTGACACGGTGGTTTGCGACAACGTCAGCGGCACGTACAATGTCACACACCATTTGATCGAAGAGCACAATTTGCGGCGGCTGGTGTTTCTTTCCGGCCCCGCCACCTGGTTCAGCAGCCGCGAGCGCTTCCAGGGGTACGCCCAAGCCCTGGGCGAAATCCGCGAAGAGCCGTGCGTTGTCTTTATGCACGACACGATCATGTCGCAAGGCTACGCGGCCATGAACAAGGCTCTGGAACGCTACGGTGACCTCAAAGGTGTGGTGGCCGTCAATGACGCCACAGCCTTCGGAGCGATTCGCGCGTGCAAAGAACGGGGCTTGCGTGTGCCGGAAGATATGGCCGTGGTGGGCTTCGACAACGTGGGATGGTCTCCGTTCCACGACCCTCCGCTGACCACCGTGCGCATGTTCAAACGTGAAACCGGCATCCAGGCGGTGCGCCATCTGATCGACAAGGTGGAACGTGATCTGCCGTCCGGATTCTTGTTGCGGCTGGGCACCGAAGTTGTTGTGCGCCGTTCGTGTGGCTGCACGCCCAGCGATGAATTTTTGTTCCAAGACCCCGTCTAAATTTGCCTATTCGGTTCGTGATGCAGAGCGATTTTTCAGAGTACGGCGGGAATTCCCGTGTGGAAAAGAAAGGAGGATGGACGGAGAAGAGCGCACAACTTAAAGATGTCGTGGGCTTTCGCCGCAATGCTGTTGAGTAATTAGAAGGAGAGGAGTATTTCGCATGTCCAAGTATTTGCGTATTGTGCTTTTGCTGGCGCTGGTGGCCGTGATGATCCCCAGTGTGAGCACCGGTAAGGCGCAGGACAAGGTGACTGTGCGCATTACCAACTGGGCCGGCGTGGAAGAAGCCGCCGAGTTCCAAGAGATCGTGGACGAGGTCAACGCCTCCCAAGATCAATTCGAGATCGTTTATGAGCCGAAGCCGTCGGATTACTACACCGTGCTGCAAACTATGCTGGCCGGTGACGAAGCCCCCGACCTCTTCTGGCTGGATCAGGATCACATGGTTTGGGCGTGGGACGACGCGCTGCTGGATATTTCCGACTATCTGGCGAAGGACGAACGCGACGTTGCCAACCCCGACGACTATTTCCCGGGCGTGTGGCAGACGGTGGCGCTGGACGATGGCGTCTGGGGCCTGCCTTGGATCGCGCAGCCTGTGGTGCTTTACTACAACAAGGACATCTTCGACGAAATGGGCGTGGAATATCCCAACGCCGATTGGACGTGGGACGACTTCAAGGCCGCCGCGTTCGCGCTGACCAACGAAGATCACTACGGCTTTACCATGAACGGCTGGCCGCCGCCCTACATCTGGATTTGGGGCAACGGTGGGGACATTGTCAGCGACGACTTGTCCCAAGCGCCGGTGGACGATGCGGCAGTGGTGGACGCTGTGCAGTTTTACGGCGACATGGTCTATAACGAAGACTGCTGCCCGTCCAAAGAAACTATCGCCGAGGAAGGTTTCGGCGAGATGTTCAAGGCCGGACGTGTGGCGATGTTCATGGGCGGCGCGGCGGACGATCTGGATCGCGTCGAGGGTTTGAACGTGGGCATTTCGCCCGTTCCGAAGGGCAATGTCACCGGTGAAAACACCACCTTCGCGTGGATCGCTTCTACCGTGGTCAACGCCAACACCGAACATCCCGACGAGGCTTATGAGGCGTTGGTGCTGCTGACCGAGGGCATCCACAACTGGAAGATCGTCTCGCCGCGCGTCTCGCAGGCGACGGTTGAACACTTGATCGCTTCTGAACCGCGTAAAGCGGACAACGCCGAAGACATCATCGCGGCAATCCCGTATATGCGCGGCTTCAAGTTGTTCCCCGGCTTCGGTGAGTATATGTCCGTGTTGTGGGAAGACTACTTCAACCCCGTTTTCAACGGTGAGGCGACCGCTGAAGAAGCGGCGCCGGATGCCCGCACTTTGCTCGAAGACGTGCTGGCCTCCCAATAGATTCGCTTGGAACTTCCGCACGGCAGGGGCGGCTGGCACCGTCCCTGCTCGTTTCGGTTCGACATGGTCGAAAAGGAGGTTCGCTGTGGGCGACCCCGGCGCCTGGAATACCTATTATCCCACATTTTTGCATTATGTTGGCGTCGCAATTGTGATGGGGGCGTTGATCCTGGGCACGTACTGGGTGCTGCGGCGTTTGGGCGTGCGCAGAGAGGCGGCGACCGGTTTTTCGCTGATTACACCCTGGTTGGTCGGGCGCATCACGCTAACGTTATTCCCTATTTTGCTCTCGTTTTATTTGGGCTTTACGCAGTACAACATTTTGTGGGACAGGCCCAAGGCTTTGCAAGACCCGCTTTTCAACTACAAACGGGCGCTGTCTGTCAAGATTGTGACTTTCGACAAAGACGAAAGGGTTTCGCTCGCCAAGCTGGGCAAGCTGAACGCCAAAGGCCCTGCTGTCGTGCGCTATCGTGAGCTGGATTCGTTCGTCGTCGGCTCCAAGCGCTACGTTATCGCGGCCACCGACGTTTTTTTCTTCAAAGCCATTTGGCTCACCTTGCGCTATGCGCTGTTGGCCGTGCCGCTGGGTTTGATCGGGGCGCTGGGGGTCGCTTTGTTGCTCAACCAAGATGTGCGTGGGGTGGGCTTTTGGCGCACGCTGTACTATCTGCCCGCCGTGTTGCCAGCGGCGGCGGTGGCGCTTTTGTGGCGCTGGCTCTTTGCCCCGCGCAGCGGCCTCATCAACTGGGCGCTTGGCCCCTTTTACGATCTGCTGCACATGCAGCCGCTGGGCTGGTTTTCGGACAAAAACTTGGTGTTGCCGGCGTTCGTGATCATGAGCTTGTGGGGCGTTTTCGGCGCCAACACGGTGATCTTGTTGGCCGGTCTAAAGAACATCCCGCCCGCGCTTTACGAAGCGGCCACCATTGACGGGGCGGGAGGCTGGGCCAAATTTCGCCATGTCACCATCCCGATGCTCAGTCCGGCGCTGTTCTACAATTTGGTGATGGGCATGATCGGCGCGTTGCAAGTTTTCACAGTGCAAGCCTTCATCCCCACCAACCGCTCCGATGGCTGGTTCTTGAACTGGTTCATTTACAATGAGGCCTTCAACTTCGGGCGCATGGGGTACGCTTCGGCGGTGGGGTGGTTGACTGCGCTGCTGATCATCGGCTTGACGCTGATCGTTTTCCGCTCTTCGACGGCGTGGGTCTTTTATGAAGGCGCGCGCGAAGAGAAGGGGGGCGCGTGATGACGACCGAAACGACGGCTCGCCCGTTGGTTTACGAAGACCCGTTGGCACGACGGCGACGGCTCCATATTCTGCTGAGCAAGGCGCTCATTTACGTTTTGCTGTTGGGCGGCGCGGTGTTGATCCTGGTGCCGTTTTTGTGGATGGTTTCCACATCGCTCAAGACCGAGGATCAGCTTTTCGTCTGGCCGCCCACCTGGATACCGCATCCGGTGGCCTTCGAAAATTACGTGGACGCCTGGAAGGCTTTGGAAAGCATCGCGCCGGGGCTGACTTTTGGACGCATCTTGGGCAACACGCTCTTCATCACCGTGTTGGCGATGTTCGCGGAAATGTTCAGCGCGGCGATTGTGGCGTATGGCTTCGCGCGCTTCAAGTTTTGGGGGCGGGACGTGATCTTTTTCATCATGCTTTCGATGATGATGATTCCGCACACGCTGACGCGCGTTCCCGGCTTTCTGATCTGGCGCGAGCTGGGTTTGCTGAACACCTACGATCCGCTGACCTTGCCCGCCTGGACGGCGTGGGGGCCTGCGTATATTTTCTTGCTGCGG
>CAZZNC010000055.1:0-10055 GCA_964655405.1 uncultured Anaerolineaceae bacterium
TCTCGTCGCGCATCTCTTCCGGCAAAGTGGGGCGCAACAGCAAAGCAGTGCTCGCCTTGAGCGCCGCCAACGGGGTGCGCAGCTCGTGCACCATTTCCGCGATGAAGTCACTTTGTTGGAAAAGCCGCGCATTTTGCACGGCAATAGCCGCTTGATTGGCGAGTGTGGAAAGCGTGTCCACGTCCTCTTCGGTCCAGTTCTTGTTTTCCCGCTTGTTGATCACTTCCACCACGCCAATAGATTCCCCTTGCAAATTCATCGGCACGGCAAGCAAGCTGCGCGTGATGACCTGGGTGGTCTTGTCAACGCGCGGAAACCAACGTTGATCGTGCCGCGCGTCTTCCACCAACACCGGCTCGCCGTGTGTCACGACCCAACCGGCCAAACTACCTTCCAGCGGCACAGGGATCGCGGCCATTTCTGCGCGCGAAAGGTTGGAGGAAGCCTCGAAACGCAATTGGCCGCTGACCGGATCGATGAGCAGGATGGACGCGAACTCGGTTTCGGTGAGTTCGGTGGCGGCAATCAGGATGCGGCGCAACAGCGCGCCCAAATCCAGTGTGGAATTGAGCTTTTGGCTGATTTCGATCAGGCGCTCGTAGCGTGCCATCAAGCGTTGATATTGTTCGTGTGAAACGTAGGGTTGCTGAGTCATAAGCCTTACAATCGTGTCTACTCCAGAGCTTCAACAAGTTGTGGGATGATCTCGGCCACGTTCCCTTGGATGACCACATCAGCGAGCGAATCGAACGCGGTGGACATGAGGTTGACCAAGATCACTGCCGCGCCGAAATGTTTAGCCAGCGCGGGCAGCTCGGCGGCTGGGTAAACTTCCAGCGACGAACCGGCCACGAGCATCACATCACACTGACGTGCTTCTCGGCGCGCGGCGGTCAGGGTGGGGGCCGGCAATTGCTCTCCGAACAAAATCACGTTGGGTTTGAGCACGTGCCCGCACAGTTCGCAGCGAGGCAGCGTGCCGTCGGCCAGAAATTGCGTGATGGCTTCCCGCGCCGGATAGACGGCGAAACAGTGCACGCAGGTCATTTCGCGCAAGTGCCCATGCAGCTCGTACACCGTCCGCGAGCCGGCGCGCGTGTGGAGCATGTCAATGTTTTGTGTGATCACATTCTTGAGCTTATCGCGTGCTTCCAATTGTGCCAGTGCATAGTGTGCTGCGTTGGGTTGCGCGTCCAACAGCAAACGCGCCAGCGGGCGTATCCAATCGTAAAAGCGCTCCGGATGCAAGCGAAAGCCGGATAAGCTTGCCACTTCGACAGGATTGTAGCGTTCCCATAGTCCCGAATGGGGGCTGCGAAAGTCTGGGATGCCGGACGGGGTGCTATAACCTGCGCCGGTGAGCGCTATCAGGTGCTCAGCACGGCGCAGGAGTTCGAGGGCAGCTTGGAATTCGGGCGTTTGGCGCATCACTATTCGATTTTACCGCCATCTCGCAGGAACGCCGAGCAAGGTCACGCTAGGCCCGTTGTGAAGGCCGTTTGAGCAGGCAGAAGCGCATTAGGCCAAACGGTGCTCTGCGATCTCTTCCGCCAGCTTGCTAAACTGGTTGGCGACGATGGAATTGGGCTGAAATGTGACAATCGGGAAGCCGGATTCGGCAGCCTGGAAAGCCAGCTCCGGCGCCGGTGAAATGATCGCCGTGATCTCGTGCCCAAGCATCTGTTCGGCTTCTTGCCAGGGAATTTGCAAACTGGACTGAGCGCGGTTGATCAACACCAACGAAATGCGCGCCGAAGGGATGCCCAATTGTTCCAACTCGTGCAAAATCTCGCGTGCCATCGTGAGCGTAACGCGGTTTGGCTCGACAGCCAGGGCCACCTGGTCAATGGTTTGGAGCAGCCGCGTGGTCAAGCGCGTAAGACCTGCGCCGAGGTCTACCAGAACCAAGTTGCTCACGCTGCTCAAATGGCGCAATATCAGCGAGGCGCTATCCGGCGAAACGTTCAGCAACGTTTCTTTGGGACGGATGGAAGAGAGCAGCAGATGCAGGCCGCTTTTATGGGTCACCAATTCATTTTCGACGGCGCGCGGGGTGATGTCGCTGGCCGGACGCGAGAGCAAGTTAGCCATGCCGGTTGCCCGCCCCATGCCCAGCGATAGCCCGATAGTGCCTTGCCCCAAGCGGAAGTCTGCCAACGCAACTTGTTCGGTTTTTGCCAGGGCCGCGCCCACGTTGACGGCCAACGTGCTTGTGCCTACGCCGCCTTTTGTGCCCAAAAAGCCCAAGATTTTGGCTTGTGGGGCGGCGGGAGCTTGGCGTTGGGCGGCGCTGCGCGCCAAAATGGCTTTGACCCGCGAGGCCAGCTCGGCGGGGTGGGTGGGTTTGGTCAAATAGTCGTCCGCACCCGCTTCGAAGCCCGCCACTTTGTCGTCTACCATCGTTTTGGCGGTGAACATGATGATGGGGATCGCTTGGGTGTTGGGGTCACGACGCAGACGGCGACACACTTCGTAGCCGTCCATATCAGGCATCATCACATCGAGAATGATCAAATTGGGATTGTCGGCGTGAGCGCGGTCGAGTGCTTGTTGACCGTTTTTCGCCACGACAATATCGTACCCCTGGCGCTGTAACATCAGCGCGATCAGCTTGAGGCTGTCTACATCATCATCAACGATTAAGATTCGCTCGGCCATGCCTCATTCCCGTTCGCTCGGTAAGCCGTAAGATAAGCCAATGCGTGCGGATTCGACGTGTTTCGTTGCTGGGAGTGTAGCACGGAGCGCGATGGGCCGCAAGCGAGCTACGCGCAGGCTGCGCCGGAATTTACGGGTTTTGTATAATCACGAAAAAGAGACTTGTTTTTTAGCGTGGTTATAATCCTGTTTGCATAGGTTAGGAGAGCGTTTGATTGCCCGAGGGGAGGCCAGGTGCTATAATGCGTCTGGCTTTGTTCATGAAGGACGCCGGCGACATGGTATGTGGCCGGACGCTGGCATGTGAGACGAGTTAGCACAGACAGGTAACGACGTATGACCGACGCTCAGCCTACTCACCTAGATAAATATCGTGCGCAGCAACGCACACTTTTGGCATTGACGCAAAGTGCCGCCGATGCCGTTCATTTGAGCGAGGCTGTGGCTCAGATGCTCTCGGCAGTGTCTGAAACGGTGCACCCTGCGTGTGTGCGTTTGGTGGTGCTGGCAGAAGACGAGGCAGCCGAAGCGTATGGGGATGGGCCTTTGGCCGCGATCACAACGGCAATGGACGCGCCGGTTTGTGCGTGGGCGGCTGGGCAAGAGATTCTGCGCTGGATGCGTGGCGAGGAAGCGTTGCCCTGGGTCTTGCCGGAGCTGTCTTCGGTGATGGCGTTGCCGTTATGGGCGCGCAAGCGTCGGCAAGGCGTGCTTTGGTTGGGCTTTGAGACGCGGCATGTGCCGGACGAGACCGAGCAGATTTTCTTGGAGACGGTGGCCGCGCAGGCGGCGCTGCTCATTGCCGAGACCCACGCCTTTGAGCACGTACAAAAGCAGCACAAATGGCTGGCGGCGGTGTTGCACTACACACCGGATCCGGTTTTGGTGGTGGATTGTGATTTTTGCTTGCAGCTTATCAATCCTGCGGCGCGCAAGCTCTTCCCCGACCTGGGGGAAGAGACCCTGGGACGCCCGTTGGCCGAAATCGAGCACATGGGCGGGCTTTTGGACGTGCTGCACGCCAGCGCCGATTATGACGACGACGCGCCGCCGGAATATACGTTGGACGAGGAACGCTCCTTTGCCATCAATCTTTCCGAGGTGCGCGACGACGACGGCAAGATGCTCGGCTGGGTGGTGGTGTTGCAAGACATCACACGCTTCAAGCGGCTGCACGACAACATGACCGATTTCCTCAGCACGGTTTCGCACGACATGCGCACGCCGCTCACCTTCATGAAGGGCTATTTGGACATGCTGGGCATGGTCGGCCCGCTCATCCCGAAGCAAGAGCAGTTCGTGGACAAGATCGCTTCGGGCTTTTTGCAAATGTCCGACATGGTGGACAAAATCCTCAAGGCGGGGCGGCTCGACCCGATGACGGGCACGTACCGTTTGGAGCGCGAACCTTGCGACTTGGTCGAGGTTTTCAGCAATGTGGTTAACGGGCTGTCCGGCCCTGCGGCGGAAAAGGGTCTGGAATTCACGTACCACGTGGATGAAAATATCCCCGTCGTGAATGTGGACCGTGATCTCATCAGCAGCGCCTTTACCAACCTGGCGGAAAATGCCATCAAATACACGCCGGAAGGCGGGCGCGTGGAAGTGGCGTTGGCGGTGCGGGACGACGAGGTCGTTTTTTGGGTGGCAGACAACGGCTATGGGATTAGCGCAGAAGACCAACAAAAGCTCTTCCGCCGCAACGTGCGCATCCATCGCAAAGAGTGGAAGCGCATCAAAGGCAGCGGTTTGGGGCTTTTCATCGTGCGCAACGTGGCGCAGCGGCACGGCGGCGATACGTGGGTGGAAAGCGAAGAGGGCAAGGGAAGCACCTTTTACTTCACCATCCCGCTCGACGGCGCGAACCTGATCGGCAGCAGCGGGCACAAGGCTTGACGCGCGCTGGAAGCTCCGCATAGGCTAGAGAGACGTAGCTCCGGTTTGCGCCGGAGCTTGTTTTCTATACAGGGAAAGGGTGCTATGTCCATACACGTTTTGCCGGAAAAAGTAGCCAAGCAGATCGCGGCGGGCGAGGTGGTGGAACGTCCGGCCTCGGTGGTCAAAGAGCTGTTGGAAAACGCGCTGGATGCGGGGGCGAGCAGCATTGCGGTCGAGGTGGAGCACGGCGGCAAGCGTCTCATCCGCGTGAGCGACGACGGGGTGGGTATTGCGGCGGAAGAAGCGGTCTTGGCCTTCGAGCGCCACGCGACTAGCAAATTGAGCACCATTGAGGACTTGGAGCGTTTGCACACGCTGGGCTTTCGCGGCGAGGCACTGGCGAGCATTGCGTCGGTCAGTCGGGTGACGCTGGTCACGCGGCACCGTGATGCGCCGATGGGTGCGGAAGTGCAAGTGGAGGGCGGCGAGCTGCGTTACGACCGCCCAACCGGTGCGCCGGTCGGCACGGTGGTGACGGTGGAAAATCTATTTTTCAACACGCCCGCGCGCTTGAAGTTTCTCAAGAGCGAAAGCACCGAACGCAAACACATTGCGCAGCTTGTGACGCGCTACGCGATGGCCTATCCGCAGGTGCGTTTCCGTCTGACGCAGGAAGGGCGCGCGCAGTTCCACAGCACCGGCAGCGGCGACTTGGCCGATGTGTTGGTGGATGTGTTCGGGCTGGACGTTTTCCGCGAGATGATCGAGATCGGCCCCGCGACGTTGGAGCGCGACGACTTGCCGCCCATCGAAGTTTACGGCTTCAGCTCTGCTCCGAGCTTGACCCGCTCCAACCGCAGCCACATTGTGCTTTTTGTCAACGGGCGTGCCATCGCTGACCAAAGCCTGAGCTACGCGGTGGTGCAAGCCTACCACACGCTGATCCCGCAGGGGCGCTATCCGTTGGCCGTGTTGCTGATCACGTTGCCGCCGGACGAAGTGGACGTGAACGTGCACCCGACCAAAGCCGAGGTGCGTTTCCGTGCACCGGATGCTGTTTTTGCGGCGGTGCAGCGGGCGGTGCGGCGTGCGGTCATTGACCAGGCGCCCGTGCCTTCGGCGTGGGAGGGGAGCGAAACGCGCGTGCCGCCGCCGCAGGCGCGCACACCGATCCCGGGCGAAGAACAACTCCGCATGACGTTGCACACGTTCGACCCAGGGCATTACACGCAACAGCGCCCCCCTGCGGCGGACGCCATCCCACCGGCGGGGCCGCCTGTGGCGTTGCCGGATACGGAAATCCCCGTTGGGCCACAAGCGCCCGCGCGTCCGCGCACGTTACCGGTGCTGCGTGTGGTGGGGCAGGTGGGCGCTACGTATATTGTGGCGGAGGGGCCGGAGGGCATGTATCTCATCGATCAACACGCCGCGCACGAGCGCATTTTGTACGAGCGATTGATGGCGCGCCAAGCGGCACAAGAGCCGGCGAGTCAGCAGGCGTTGCGCACGAGCGTTTTGGAGCTGCCGCCGGACGCGGCGCATTTGTTGGAAGCGTCTTTGGAAACGCTGGCGGCACTGGGCTTCGAGATCGAGCCGTTCGGTGCAAGCGCGTTTCGTATTCGCGCCGTGCCCGCCATGCTTGCCGATCATGATCCGATTGAGGTGTTGCAAGAGGTGCTCGCCGAGTTGGAAAGCGGCAAGACCCCCGGAGCAGAAGCGACCGAGGACAAGATCGTTTTGCACATTTGCAAGGCGGTAGCGGTCAAGGCGGGGCAGATTTTGAGCTTGGAGGAAATGCAGGGGCTGTTGCGGCAGTTGGAACGCTGCGAGTTCCCTCGCACGTGTCCGCATGGCCGCCCCACCATGATCCACATGAGCGGGGACGAGCTGGCACGGTTGTTCGGACGCACGTAAGGCGGGGGCACGTGCGGCGCATGGGAAAAACGACAAAGGGGCGCACGCTGCGCCCCTTGTAGATCGTGTACGGTGCCGATGCCGCGCTATTGTGCGAGCATGGCTTTTTCTTGCTTGCGGCGGCGCTTGGCTTCGCGGTTGACAAAGGGAATTTCGCCTTTTTCCCACGAAACCAACAACGGTACCGCGTTGAAGATGGACGAGTATGTGCCGCTCATCAGACCGATCAACATGATGGCGATGAACTGGCGGATGGTTTCGCCGCCGAAGAGCAGGATGGCCGCCATGACGAAAACGGCGTTGAGCTGTGTAGCCAGCGAGCGGTGCACGGTTTCTAGCACGCTGCGGTTGACGATCATCTCGTAAGGTTCGCCGCGAAACTTGGGCGTGTTTTCACGGATGCGGTCGAAAACCACGATGGAGTCCTGCACCGAATAGCCGACCACCGTCAGGATGGCGGTCAAGAAGAGCGCATCAACCTCCCAGCCGAAGAAGATGCCCAAGATCGCCATGACGCCCATTGTCACCAAGATGTCGTGGAACATGGCAATGATGGCGCACGCGCCGTAGCGGAAGGATTGCGGCACTTTGCGGAAGGCAAAGACGATGAAGCCCAACACGATCACCGCAACGGCGGCAGTGGCGAGCACGGCGGCGCGTGTCACTTCCTTGCCGACGGTGGGCGAAACGTGGCTGGATAGGATGGCGTTGAGCGGCGCGTTGGGGTTCGCCGACCAGATCGGGCCGAGCTTGTCCGGTTGCTCCAAGTAGTTCAGCAGGGCGGTTTCTTCGTCCGGTCCCAAGGCGCGTACACGGATCTGCCAACGGCTGCCCGGGCGTGTGGGGAAGGGCGTCACTTCTGCGTCTTCGGCCCCAAAGTCCTTGATCGCGGCGAGCAAGTCTTCTTGGCCCACCTCGTTGACGAAAGACACGTCAATACGGGTGCTGCCGTCTTCCTGCTTTTCGACCAGCTCCGCCGCTGTGCGGTCGGGATCGTCCTTTGTTTCGTCCGGCGACCAGAACTCCCCCAGTTTTTCCTGCATCGCGGTGTTGAATGCTTGCATGTCTACTTCGCTGGGGAGCACAATCTCCCAGCGGCTGCCGGCGGCGTTTTCGATCACGCCTTTGGGATCCAGCCGCTGCACGACGTAGTCTTTGAAGCCGTATTCGGCCAAAGAATCGCGCACTTGCTGTTCGTTCACGTTGTTGACGAAGGGGATTTCCAGCAGCGTGCCGCCGGTAAAGTCAATGCTGAGCTTGACGGGCGAGCCTTCGGTAACGGTCAGATACCCCATGGCAATCAGGCCAGGGATGATGATCATCGCCGAGAACATGAAGTACAGGTGGCGACGTTCGGCAAAATTGAACAGAAACATAGTTCCTCCCTAGACGCCCATCAGACGGGGGTTGTCCCGCAAGCGGTCACCGAAGATGAGTACCAGCGTGTGTAGAAAAGTGCGCGTGGCGAGCACGGCGGTAAACAGGTTGATGACCAACCCCAAGCCCAACGTGATCGCAAAGCCTTGCACGGCGCTGGCCCCGAAAGCGTTGCCGAAGAAGTACAAAATGAAGGTGATGATGATGGTGGACAGGTTCGAGTCGCGGATGGAAGTCCAAGCGCGGTCGAAACCGGCTTCGATGGCGCGATCCAACGTGTAGCCTTTGCGCAACTCCTCTTTCATACGCTCGAAGATGAGGATGTTGCCGTCCACCGCTGTCCCAATGGAGATCAAAAAGCCGGTGATGGCGGGCAAGCTGAGCGTCACGGGGATGAACTTGTACAGCGCAAAGTTGATCACGGCGAAGAGCAACAGCGCCAGGTCTGCCGCGATGCCCGAAACGCGATAGTAGATGAGCATGAAGAGCAGCACAGTTGCCACACCGATGACGCCGGCGCGCACGGAGCGTTCCACCGAGATACGCCCCAACGATGGGCCGATGGTGTCAAACGCGATGATCTCCAGCGGGACGGGCAACGCACCATATTTGAGCTGGGCGGCCAAGATGCGTGCTTCGTCGCGGGTGAAGTTGCCGGTGATGATGCCCCCGTTCATCGTGCCTGCGCGCGCACTATCCGAGAGGCCGGGTTGGATGGTGGGATACGAAATCAGACGCCCGTCCAACACAATCGCCAGCGGTTTGTTGGGGTTGTTGGCAACATATTGGGTGAAGTCTTGCACGCGGTCACCTTCTGGCTTGAGCGCAAAATTGACTGCCCATTGCGTACCTACGCGCCCGTTCGGCTCTGCTGACGCATCGGCCAACCCCGCACCGGTCATCACGGTGTGGAAAGGCTCGCCGTTGTTCAGCTGGGCCGGTTCGTCGGGTTGGATGGGGTCGTCGCTGGAGCACGTGTATTGATCGTAGGGCAGCGGTTCTTCGCCTTCTTGCAAACGCGCTTCGGCCAGCCGCACTTGCTCGTCGGTGAGGATGCACGTCCCCGCGGAAATTTGCCCGCTCTGCACGTTCGAAAAGTCCACGAATTCCAGCAAGCCGGTGGCCTTGATGGCGTTGAAGGCGACGGCTTGTTCTTTGACGCCCGGCAACTCGACGATGATGCGGTCACTGCCTTGGCGCTGCACGACAGCTTCCGTAACGCCCAGCCCGTTGACGCGGCGCTCGACGTTTTTGCGTGCTTGTTCCATCGTGTCGTTGTCATACTTGGTGCCTGGGGCAACCTGGAGCAGCACACGCGAGCCGCCTTGCAAGTCCAACCCTTGCACGATCTTGATATCGTGGTTTATGCCCAGCGTGTGGATGCCGGGGTTATTGGGCAGGCTCATCCAAATTGAGACCGCCGCAATGACCAGAATCACTGCAAGCCAGAGGCGATACCCTCTCATTCGTTTTGTCCTCTCAATGGTTGTGATCCGACTATTTCCAAAGTGAGCCGTCTCACGGGTGGTGTGAAGCCGGTTCAGACTGCGCCATGATAACAAAAGGCACGGCGGTCGCGCAAGCATCTTTTACCTTGAGCTGGCGCGCGCGCGTTTTCGTGTGGCGCAACACATGCGGGCGAGCCGTTGCGCGGCAGCTCGCCCGCCTAGGTTTTCCTTGCCACGCGGCTCCGGTTGCCGCCTCAACGTTCAGCGGGCGTGGCAGGGCTGAAGGCATTTTGCCAATTTAACTGTGTGGCGAGCAAGAGCGCTTCGTCGCGGGTGAAGTTGCCGGTGATGATGCCACCGCGCATCATGCCAGCGCGCGCACTATCCGAAAGGCTGGGTTGAATGGTCGGCGCAGAAAGCAGCTCGCCGTCCCACACAATCGCTAGTTGCTCGTTGGGATTGTCGGCGATGTATTGGATGAGGGCTTGGGCTTCTTCGCTTTCGGGCACCAGCGTGAGGTTGACAACCCAGATGCTTTCGGCTATTCCCATCTGCTCAGCCGCTGCATCGGCGATGCTCGCGCCGGTCATGATGGTGTGGAAAGGCTCGCCGTCTTGCAACAACGCAGGGCTGCCGTCTGTGCATGTGTACTCGTCGTAAGCGGGCGGTTCTGCGCTTTCCGGCAACTGCGCTTCGGTGAGCCGCACTTGCTCGTCGGTGAGGATGCACGACCCCATGGGAATTTGCCCGTCCTGCACGTTCGAAAAGTCCACGAATTCC
>CAZZNC010000056.1:0-10021 GCA_964655405.1 uncultured Anaerolineaceae bacterium
GTGGATCGGCGCGGTGGAGATCCACTCTTCGGCGCGCATGATGTGGCTAATCTGCATCAAGTAATCGTCCACCACATTCGCCAGGTGATAGGTGGGGTAACCGTCGGTTTTCAACAGCACCAGGTCGTTGAGCTGCGCGTTTTCAAACGTAATCTCCCCGCGCAACAGGTCGTCAACCACCGTTTCGCCTTCCAGGGGCATCTTGAAGCGGATCACGTACTTGCCGCCGGTTTCCTCGTGCAGCCGCTCGCGCTCTTCGGGCGTCAGATAGCGACAATGGCGGTCGTAGCCAAAGGATTGCTTGCGCTTCTTTTGCTCTTCGCGCAAAGCCGAAAGACGCTGCGATGTGCAGTAGCAACGGTAGGCTTTGCCCTGCTCCACCAGCCAGTCGGCCCACTTGCGATACAGCTCCAGCCGTTCGGACTGGACGTATGGCCCGTATGCGCCGCCGACCTCCGGCCCTTCGTCCCAGTCCAAGCCCAACCAGCGCAGCCCCTCGGTGATGCCCCGGACAGCCTCCGGCACATAGCGCTTGCGGTCAGTGTCTTCAATGCGCAAAATGAAAGCGCCGCCGGCATGGCGGGCAAAAAGCCAGTTGAAAAGCGCCGTGCGCACCCCACCAATGTGCAAAGGGCCGGTCGGGCTGGGCGCGAAACGCACGCGCACAGGTTGCTCAGAAGCTGTCACGACAACGCTCCTCTATAGGTAAACATACGCGGCTCGTCGGGGGCATTATACCCAATGCCTCCGGTGCGTTCCACTGCGTAGTGGACACACCGGAGGCATGTGCGCGCGACGGGCGCGCCGCCCGCCCCGCGCTCCGCGCGGCGCAAAGCGGCTCCGCCGCTTTGGGTGCGCCGAATGGCGCACGGCGGCGCGCCCAGCAACGGACGTTCCAAACCGATCCCGTCCGCTACCGAGCACACGCTCAGTCCATTAGCCGATGCCGGCGTCGGCGATTTGCTGCTGCATATACTGCACCAACATTTCCAATGCCGAAACCAGATCGTCCTGCGAGGCGTCCGCGTTGCCGATGGCACTGGCTGTCACCAAAACGCGGCCTTGCGGCACAACCAGCGTGTAAAGCTGCACCGTGCCGCAACGATGCTGCGTGGACGTGCCAGAGGCCAACACGCCGTCCCCGTGCGGTTGGAAGGTGGAAACCAGTCCGGTATTGATCCAGGCTTGTTGAATACCCGGATCGTTCAAGTACGCGAGCGCCCCTTCCGGCGTCTGGAACAGCGTCAAGTCCACTTCCACCGACAGCCCAACCGTGTCCGGACACTCTTCGCCGGTATCCCACACGCCGATGATCTCGCCGACCAGACCGTCACGCTGACCAGCGGTTTGCATCGCGTTGGCGAGTTCCGTCAGGCCGTAGTTTTGCAGCAAGGCGATCATGTCGTCGAGCGTGTACATGCCGCTCGATTCGGGGTTGTACTGGAACGGCGGCGCAGGAAGCCCCAAATCGTTCAGCGAGGGCATCAATTTTCCCAGATCGTCCAACGTCACGTTGACCACAGAGGGCGGCTGCGCAGGAGGCGGCGCGGAAGGCCCAACCTGTTCCGCTGGCATAGCCGCTTGCAGCCGCGCCTGCATCACCGGCACCAACTGATCCAGCAGCCCGCGCACCAACGCCGGATCGGTTTCCGCGTTGGCGGTCATAGAAAGCCACACCATCAAGTTTTGGTAGTCAAAGACGATGCCGTACTTGATTTCCTGCGAGAAACACTTGCCCTCATCCGGTGGAGCGGTCACGTAGTAAGCGTGCATAGTCGGCACAGGCTCAAATTGCTCTTGCAACACCTCGAAAAGCGCGTGCACGTCCGGATCGTCAATGAAGGCGGCAGCAGCTTCTGCGCTCGCCAAAGGCGCGATCTCGCTGGAAATTTCCGTGATCGGCAGCGCCGGATCGCAGGCACTGTAGTACAAGCTGATCGCATTGGTCCAGCCGAACTTTTGCGAAAGTTGCTCCAAACTGTCGGCAAAGTCCGCATAGCCGGCGTCCCGTGCCTGTTGCACCACCTGAGCGATATCGGTGTCGTCTTCGTTCGGGTTGTTGGAATACGGGGCGGGCACGTCACCGGGCTGCAAATTCAACGCGCGCAACTGATCTTCGCTCAATTGGGGCGCGGCAACAACGCCGGCAGGCGTCGCTGTCGGGATGACAAAACCGCTCCCGCCGGCAGGTGTCGCCGTCGGAATGACAAAACCACCACCGGCGGGCGTGGCCGTCGGGATAACAAGCCCCCCGCCACCATCCCCCGCAGGGGGATTGATCAGGTCACCGAACGGCACAGGGGTCGAATCCCCCTGCGCGGTCACGCTCGTTGCCGGAAAGGCAACCAGCGCCAAAGTCACCAGGGCCAAGCCCAGCAACGTTAGCCCGACAAATCCTACTTTCTTCATTGCTGCGTTCCTCCTTGTGTGCTTGCTAAAACCGCCGCCGCACCGCATAACGGCGCGGTCGGCGAACAACCGCCTTGCTTAGGGTAAAGGCTCCAAGAACACCCCCTGCGTGCTGCTTTCGCTCACGTAACCTTCCTGACCGTCGTCAAAGAGCACGCCCCACCAAAGCCCATTCGGGCCACAATACGGGCCATGTTGCACAGTGAACGTCGCGCCTGCCCCTTCTTGGATGACGACATCGGCGTCATACGCAGCCCAACTGTACACGTCCACCACGTTCACCATCACCCGCCCGCGCACGCCAGGCCGCAAACGCGAAATCGGCGAATTGTCACATTGCACATAAGCCACTCCCGGGGCTGCAAAGCCGCTCACATCGTCCACGCCTTGCGCGTAGCCCATGAAAACGCCCGGCACATCGGTCACCGCGCCGGTGTCCATGTCCACCAAAATGGAATGCCCCTGCCAAGAATAGCTGACAACCAACGTGCTATCGTCCAGCCAACCGGTGATGTAACCGAAATCCCACTCGTCCGGCGTGGACGGCTGCTCAAGCACCACGCGCGACTGGCCGCTTTGCAAGTCCACCACCACCGTCCAAAACTTTTCGTCCTCGGCGTTACGCCGCGCCACTTGATAGGCCAGGCGGTTGTGCGAAGGGGAAAAGTGCGCGTTGCCGCCCGTGTATACCGGTTCGCCGAGCGCGGGCAGCGGGTAGGACATCTTGGCACCGGTGGCAACGGTGGTCACTTCGACTCCCTGCACCACATAGTCGGCGTCCAGCAAAACCCGCGCCGTCATGCTCAAATCGTCGGCGAAGCCGTCCAGGTCTCCCAGCTCAATACTTTGTTCCATATCCACCAAGGGGCGCGCTTGCACGGAAAGATACGTCCAAAAAAGGATATAGCCGCCGATGCCCTGCAGTGAATTGTGCACAAGCACCATCGTGCCATCACCGTTCCAAGCCAAAGGCGCAACCACAAACCCAGGGTCGGCGCTTTCCGTGCTGTAGACGGCGCGCACTTGCTCATAGCGCGGGTCGGCATAGTAGATGATGCTGTATGCCGACAAACCAAACTGCGTCGGCAGGCGAAAGACGCCGTAAAGAACGTAGCCGTTGGGCGCGGGTATGACGCGCGACAAAGCGTAAAAGTCCGTGTCGTTGTCCGGTGGCTTGTCAATCACCGTGAAGTAATGCAACACGCCCACGCGCGGGTCAAAAACGCCAACGAAATCGTTGCCGTCATGCGTGGCGAGATAGCCGCCCCCCTGGAAGATTTCGCCGAGGTTGTCCGTCGCCAGCATATAAGAAGCGAGCACCGTTCCCGCTGCGTCCCGATACTCGACCAACGCAGGGCCGAGTTCGTCCGACGGGAAATACCACACCTCCACCCCGCGCGTTGTGTCTTGCGCCTGCGCGAGGGGCGCAGTGTGGCTGACAACACCACCTAGAGCTACGGTCAGCGCGAGGAGCACATAGAGCGTCCATCGCCATTGCTTCATCACTGTTCCTCCTTGTAAAAACGCACAGATGCACGTCTTTGTACTCAGTATAAACTGTTTTGGCCGATGCTGCGCGGACATGCCAGCTCCGGCATCCCGCACAGCTTGGCAGATACGCTAAAGCGTGGTACAAACGCTCAACGAGACAAGCTCATACGCGCCGGTTTGCGAAGTCTGTCTGCCGCAAGCCACCCCAGCTATGGTATAATGCCGCGCGGAAACTTGACTGAGGAGAGTACGCACCGTTGGTTAGCCCACTCGACTGGCTTCTGGGCCTTTTTTCGCTGGACATCGGCATTGACCTCGGCACAGCCAACACACTGGTCAGCGTGCGCGGCAAAGGTATCGTGATCAACGAACCGTCCTATGTCGCCATCGAGCGCAAAACCCGCCACCCGATCAGTGTAGGACGCGAGGCCAAGGAGATGTTCGGCAAAACGCCGACCTCCAAGTATATCGTCGTGCGTCCTTTGCGCGACGGCGTGATCAGCGAATTTGAGATCACCGAGGCCATGTTGCGCCGTTTCATCGAAAAAGCGCACGAGCAAAACTGGATTCCCCTGCCCCGCCCGCGCGTGGTCGTGGGCATCCCTTCCGGCGTGACCGAAGTGGAAAAACGCGCCGTCTATGATGCCACCATCAGCGCCGGAGCGCGCGAAGCGTTTCTGATCGAAGAGCCGGTCGCGGCTGCCATCGGCGCAGGGCTGCCGATCCAAGAAACACGCGGCAGTATGATCGTGGACATCGGCGGCGGCACGACAGAAGTCGCCATCTTTTCGCTGGGCGGCATCGTGATCAGCCGTTCGATCCGCGTGGCAGGCGACGAAATGAACGAAGACGTGGTGCAGTATATGCGCACCAAGTACAATTTGCTGATCGGGGAACGCACCGCCGAACGCGCTAAGATCGAGATCGGCTCGGCCTATCCGCTGCCGGAAGAACGCACCATGATCTTGCGCGGGCGCAACTTGATTACGGGGCTACCGGAAGCGGTCGAAGTCTCTTCCATCGAGCTGCGCGAGGCGCTCAACCCGTCCGTGAGCATCGTCATTGACACGATCCGCGACGCGCTGGACGAAACGCCGCCGGAACTCGTAGCCGACCTGATGGAGTCCGGCATTTGCATGGCGGGTGGCGGCAGCCAGCTCAAGGGGCTTTGCGAGCGCATCGCGGATGAGGTCAATATCCGCGTGTGGCTGGCGGAAGATTCGATGACGTGCGTGGCACGCGGCGCCGGACGCATCTTGGAAGATTACGACAATCTGCGCGATCTGCTGGCGGGCCTGGAGCGCGGCTCGACGCAGCATTGACGCGCAGCACGCACCACCTCCGGCTGTGCCAGTTTCGCCCCGGACGTTTGGGTCTGGGGCGCTTTGTTGAGTGCCGGCGCAGCGGTATAATGCGGGCGTTTGTGCGATAAGGAGAAGCGAGCGAAAGCGTGCGAAGTAGCCGAGTTCTAGCTTTTGGCGTGACGCTTTTTGCAACGGCGCTGCTGATTTTGCTCAGTGTGCGCGGCTCGTTGGGGCCGTTGGAAGGCGTGGTTGCTGCGCCGCTCAACGTGGTGCAAAGCGTGCTCGGAAGCACCACGCACCGGCTGGGTGGGCTGATGAACGACCTGGCCGACTATCGCCGTTTGCGCCAACGCAACCAGGACTTGGAAGAAGCGTTGGCGATCTACCAGGCACAACTGGCGCAATTCCGCGAAAAAGCCGCCGTTTACGACCGCCTGGCCGCCATGTTGGACTACGACCGCTTTGGCCCCGAAGACCACCAATACGTCACCTGCGACGTGATCGGCGTGGACACCGCCGGTTTCGTGAACGCCATCCAGATCAATTGCGGCTGGCGCGACGGGCTGGAGCTGCTCGACCCGGTGGTGACCGAGCTGGGCTTGGTGGGGCGCGTGGTCAAACTTTCGGCCACCGGCGCCGAGGTGCAATTGCTCACCGACCCGAACAGCGCGGTCAACGCGCGGTTGCAAACCACGCGCGAAGACGGGGTGGTGCGCGGGCAGCTCACCGGCGATCTGGTCATGTCCTTTTTGCCTCTGGAAGCCGACGTGCAAGAAGGTGACTTGGTGATGACCAACGGGCTGGGGCAAACGTTGCCTGCCGGTTTGGTGGTGGGGCGTGTGCTGAGCGTGGCGATCTCGGAAAACGAGCTGTACCAGGAAGCGCGCGTGCGCTCGTTGGTGAACTTTGGGCGCATCGAGATCGTGCAGGTGATCATCAACTTCGAGCCGGTGGACCTTTCCGTCTTCAAGGAAGCCACGCCTGCCCCGTGACAGGAGCGCATGACTCATGGCACGCTATCTCGGCATCCCCGTATTGCTGCTGGCCGCCATGCTCGACGCGACCTTGATGGCCGAGTTCCGCTTGGCGCACGGCGCACCGGATTTGGTTTTTCTGCTGGTGATCTCATGGGCGTTGTTGGTGGACACGCGCGACGCGCTGCTCTGGGCACTGATCGGCGGCGTGTTGCAAGACCTCTTTTCCATTGCGCCGCTGGGCACGTCCGCGTTAGGGCTGGTCGTCGTTGTGGCGCTGGCAGACGCGCTTTTCGGCCAAATTTCCCCGCGTAATTTGCTCATTCCGCTGTTGGTGGTCGCAGCCGGCACGCTGATTGACCACGCGCTGATCGTATTCACGTTGCGCGCGACAGGCACGTTTGTCCCGCTTCAGCGCGGGCTGCTCTATGTCACCGTGCCCACATTGCTCTACAATCTGCTATTGATCTTGCCGGTGTTCCACCTGGTCGGGCGCGTGCATACCTGGATGACGCCGCGCCGTGTACGGCTGGACTGAGGCCGCAAAGGTTCAAGGTGAGTAGAAACGATGGATAGACGTTTATTGCCCTTTCAAGGGTGGCGGCTGCTGTTCTTCCGCGTCGTTGTCATTTGCTCGTTGCTGGTGTTGGTGTTGCGCACCGCCGAACTGCAATTCCAATACGGGGCGCAGTTCCGCCAAGACGCCGAAGAAAACCGCTTGCAATTGGTGCTCAAACCCGCGCCGCGCGGCGTGATCCTGGACAGGAACGGGGTGGCGCTCGCCAAAAACGACCCCGCCTATAACGTCACCATCACGCCCGCCGATCTTCCCGACGACCCTGCCGACGTGCTGGACGTGTACAGCCGGCTTTCGGCGCTGATTGACGTACCGGCCACGCGCGCCATCGCAGACGCCGCCGGACGCACCCACACACGCAGTTTGGAAGAGATGGTGCGCGAAGGGGCAGGCATCGCGCCGTTTCGTCCGGTGGTTGTCGCCACCGATGTCCCCTACCCTGTCATGGCGCAAATCCTGGAACAAGCCGAACTGTTGCCCGGGGTCGGGATGCAGGTGGCTTCGGTGCGCGAATATCCCACCGGCCCACTCACCGCGCAGATCATCGGTTACCTCGGCCCCATCGGGCCGGAGGAAGAACGCAAATTGCGCGAAATGGGCTACGATCCGGCCTTCGACCGCATCGGCTACGCCGGTGTGGAAGGCTTCTTCGAAGACGACTTGGCCGGTGAGCGCGGCACAGAAACCTGGGTCGTGGACGTGGCCGGTCAGCGCTTGCGCTTGGTGGACGAAAAACCCCGCCAAGCCGGTCTCAGCGTGCAATTGACGCTGGACGTGGAGCTGCAACAAGCCGCCCAAGACGCCATCACGCGCCAATTGAACACGATCAACGCAGAAGCGCAACGCCTGGTTACGCAGCAAGGCGTGGTCATCGCCATGAACCCGCAGACCGGCGAAATTCTGGCGCTGGTGAGCTGGCCCACGTATGACAACACACGCTTTGCCCGCGCCATTGACGCCGATTACTACTTTTCGCAGCTCGACGACCCGCTGCGCCCGTTGGTCAACCATGCCATCAGCGCGCTTTACCCGCCCGGGTCGGTTTGGAAGCTGGTGACGGCGGTCGGCGTGACACAAGAAGGCGTCATCAGCCCGACTTCCAATCTCTATTGTGCGGGACGCCTGGTGTTGCCCAACGCCTTCGCCCCGCGCGACAAAAGCCAGGGGCAAACGTTCGTGTGCTGGTTGCGCAGCGGGCACAAAGAAGTGAACTTGATCAAAGGCATTGCCCAAAGTTGCGATGTGTATTTCTACCAAGTGGGCGGCGGCAATCCAGAAGTCAGCCCGCAAACCTTGCGCCCCGGAGGGCTGGGCATCTTCGACCTTTACCGCTGGGCCACGTCTTTCGGCATCGGCTCGGAGCTGGGCATCGAGTTGCCCGGGGAGCTGGCCGGTCGGATGCCGGAACGCGATTGGAAACGCCGCAACTACGGCGAAAGCTGGTCCACCGGCGACACGTACAACGCCGCTTTCGGCCAGGGGTATGTGACCGTGACGCCGCTGCAACTGATTTCGGCGGTGGCGACCATCGCCAACGGCGGCACGCTCTATCAGCCGACCCTGGTCAAGAATTTGCAGGACGCCAACGGCAACGTGATCGTGGACTTTCCGCCGCGCATTGCGCGCACGCTCGTGCCCAAGCCGGACGACGACGTGGTGCTGCTGCTGCAAGAAGATATGCTCATCCAGCGGCAGGCCAGCCTGGCTTGCCGCTGTGAACCCGATAGCGACTGGTACAATCCGGATTTGTGCGATCCTGAAAATTACGTCGCGCAATTCGACCGCGACCCCAATCCGGACGACGACATCACCGACCCGGTGCGCTATCGTGTCAACGTGCCCTACAACTACACCTTCAACGCGGGCGTGTGCGACCCGCTGGAATTCGAAAGTTTGCAGCGCGAAAGCCAATTTTTGCGCGGGCATCACTATATCCCGCCCTTTGCCACGCCGGAAACGTTTCAATGGGTGCAGCGCGGAATGCGCGAGGCGGTGCTAACCGGCACGGCTTCAGAAAAAGCCATGATCTCGCTGAACTCGGACGCCCTGCCGCTGACGTATGTCAACGAGGCGGGCAAAACCGGCACGGCGGAATATTGCGACGACATCGCCTACCCGCAAGGGCTATGCGTGCCCGGGCAGTGGCCTTCGCACGGCTGGTACGTGGGCTATGCGCCGTATGAAAATCCGGAAATCATCGTGATCGCCTTCATTTACAACGGCGGGGAAGGTTCGAAGGTTGCCACGCCGGTCGTGCGCCAGGTGCTGGACGCCTATTTCAAGCTGAAAAACGCGCGCGGCGGCACGTTCTGAGCCGCCGCCGCGCGTCCGCGTGAGGAATTGTGGGCGTGGGGTTCAGGCGGAGGCGCCCGCCACCCCATAGCGCACCAGGCCGCCGAGCGTTGCCTCGACCATGCGCGCATCGAGCGCGGCACGCTGTTCTTGCGCCAAACGGCGGTGGGGCTGCGCCTGCACGGTCACCAAACACACCGCCGCCGTCGCCACCCCCAACACACGCCCCAACGTGAAGAGCAAGGCCGATTCCATATCCATCCCCAAGACACCCGCACGCCGTGCCGTGCGTAAATCCAACTTGCCCTCGCCGAACAGCTCTGGCGCCATGTCGGGATAAAATGCGTCGTGTGTGCTGGTCAGCCCCAAGCGCACATCCAACCCCGCAGAGTGCACCGCTTCGGCCAGCGTTTGCGTCAGTGCCCAATCGGGAATAGCCGGATACTCCGGCGGCAAATAGCGCGCCGACGTGCCTTCATAGCGCGCCGCGCCGGTGGAAAGCACCACGCTTCCCAAAGGCGCGCCCACGCCCATAATCGTCCCGATGCGCACAATGGCGCGCGCCCCACATTGCGCCAATTCGTGGATGGCAATGGCCGTCGAAGGTGCACCGATGCCCCCACTGGCAAGCGTGATAGGCACGCCACGAAAGCGCCCACCCGCCAACGCAAATTCGCGGTTGTGGTTCAACACGCGCCCGTCTTCCAACGCTGCGGCGCCTCGCCTCACACGTGCCGGATCGCCGGAAAGCAACACCAGCGCCGTCACATCGTCCGCGCCCGCTTGCAAATACAGCGTCGTTTCGCTCATGCCAGCTCGACCCCTTCCGGCAGTGCACCAAAATGATGGCGGTAACGTTTCCACATGGCATCCCATTGCGGGAAATTGGTTTGGCAGCCAAACGCTTCCAGCACGAAAGAAGCCAGCGTCACGCCGATTTTCGCGCTGATCAACACGTCATAGCCGCGCAACAA
>CAZZNC010000057.1:0-10001 GCA_964655405.1 uncultured Anaerolineaceae bacterium
CCGGCCAAACCGTGTCAATGTGCGTCAGGATCATGATCGGCTTGCCTGGGGCGTCGGCGTTCCAACGCGCGATATGCACGTCGCCTACCTCATCGCGGGGGTAGATATCCACGTGGGCGCCCAATTCTCGGCATTGCTCCGCGATCAGTGCGCCGAGGGTGTCAACGTGGGGTTTGCTGGGGGTGGGGGATTCATAAGATGCTAGCGATTTGAGTTGTTCGACCATTTGCGCGGTGCGCGCTTGGAAATATGCCAATAAATCCGACATGCGCGTTTTCCACCTTCATCTACAGCGCCAATACGCTCTGAGCGGGTATTGTAGCACGCGCAGAAGCGGTGGGGGTTGGCTGTTTGTACCAAATGTCACGGGCGCGCGTTTTGCGCATTTTGCCGGGCGTTTTGAGCAGCGATTATGATAAAATCAAGGCATATAGATGCAGATTTATAGGAATTTGCCGTTGCCATAGGAGGCAGAACGTGGAATACACGCATTTGGGCCGCACAGGGTTGCTAGTGAGCCGTCTTTGTTTGGGCACGATGAACTTTGGGCCGCTGACCAACGAAGAAGACAGCTTCGCCATCATGGATCGCGCGTTGGAGCTGGGCTTCAATTTCTTTGATACGGCCAACGTCTACGGCTGGAAGACCGGCGAGGGCGTCACCGAACAGATCATCGGGCGGTGGTTGGCGCAGGGGGGCGGTCGGCGGGAAAAGATCGTGCTGGCGACCAAGGTTTTCGGGCGCATGGGCGACTGGCCGAACGAGTCGCGCCTTTCCGCTTACCACATCAAGCGCGCATGTGAAGAGAGCTTGCGCCGCTTGCAAACCGACCATATAGACCTCTATCAGATGCACCACATTGACCGCGAAGCGCCCTGGGAAGAAGTTTGGCAGGCGATGGAGCAGCTTGTGCACGAAGGTAAGGTGCTCTATGTGGGCAGCAGCAACTTTGCGGGCTGGCATATCGCCCAGGCGCAATGTGCGGCCAAAGAACGGCATTTCTTGGGGCTGGTCAGCGAACAGAGCCTCTACAACCTGGCCGCGCGCACGGTGGAGCTGGAAGTGCTGCCTGCGTGCCAGGCTTACGGGCTGGGCGTGATCCCCTGGAGTCCGCTTGCCGGTGGCATCCTGGGCGGCGCGCTGCAAAAGGTGAGCGAGGGGCGGCGTGTTTCGGAAGAAGCGCAAAAGCGCATCGAAGAGCTGCGCCCGCAACTGGAAAAGTACGAGGCTTTTTGCAAGGAGCTGGGCGAAAAACCGGCGGATGTGGCGTTGGCGTGGCTTCTGCACAATCCGGTGGTCACCTCGCCGATCATTGGGCCGCGCACGATGGAGCAGCTCGAAGGCAGTATGCGCGCGTTGGAGGTCACGTTGGACGAAGACGCTTTGGGCAGACTGGACGCGATTTGGCCCGGGCCGGGGGGCGCTGCGCCGGAGGCTTACGCCTGGTAGCGCCCATTTGAGCGTGTCACACACAGACCGGACGCTTGCGGGCGTCCGGCTTGTTTTTTTCAATGAGAAAGCACGTTGGGCTGCGAACTTTCGGCGTACTCTTCGTTTTCGGCCTGGCGCGTGGTACGGCGTTCCTCGCGCCACATCACCCACCCCAGCAGCACCACGCCAACCACGATGCAGCTATCGGCCACGTTGAAGACCGGCCAGTGAGGCACTTCGAAAAAGTCCACCACGTACCCTTGCCGCAGCCTGTCCACCACGTTGCCCAGCGCGCCGCCCAGTTGCAAGCCCAGCGCCAAGCGCATCAGCCAGGCTTGTGGCGGCAGTTGGCGGTAGTAGTAAAGAATCACCCCCGCCACCGCCAACGCAATCAGCAAAAAGAGCGTGCCCCCTTGCGGGAAAAGCCCGAAGGCCGCGCCGGTGTTGTGCGTGAGCGTGAAGCGGAAGAACGGGCGCACTATCTCAAGCGGCATCCACGATTCGCCCCACTGCAAGTGCGCGGTGGCGTAGGCTTTGCTGAACTGGTCAGCGATGATCACCGTCGCTACCACGCTCGCCAAAAACGCCCAACGCAACAGCGCGGCGGCGCGTGTTTTTTTGGGAGGGATGGATTGTGGCGCTGAAGTCATTGTCACATGCCGGCGCGATAGTCACGCGCTTCGGCGCAATGTAGGCAAAGTGTGGTGTAGGGGATCGCTTCTAGCCGCGCGATGTCAATTTCCTTGCCGCAGCGTTCGCAAACCCCATACGTGCCCGCCTCGAAGCGCGCCAACGCCTCTTCGATTTGGCGCAGACGGGTTTTGGCTGCACGCGACGTGGAAACGCTGATCGTTTGGTCGTAAACCATGGTCGCGTCGTCAGCTTGGTGATTGGTGTAGCCGGTGCCGGTGATGTCCAGCGCCTTGGCTTTTTCGATCTGTGCGAGTTTGGTTTGATAGGCGCGCTGCATTTCCAGCAGCACGGTGTAAAGCTCTTCTTTGGTGGTTGTCATGGCAATAAGCCCCGATCCCTTGATACGGTAGGAGCGACATTCGCCAATTGTAGCCGAGGGCTGGGCTGGGGGCAAAAATGCGTGTGGTTTATGGATCGGTGCTCTCGCGGCGCAAACGGCGCAAAAAATCTACGCTTTGCAGGCGGCGTTCCAACACATACGTGAGGTAGGCCAGCGCCACCCGTTCCAATTCCTGGTGCAGTGCCCGCCGCACTTGCAGCGTGCGCACGGTCCGCCAGGGGCGTGTTTGCAAGTAGCGCAGCGTCTTGAGCGCGGTCAAGCTCAGAGGGAACTCGCGCTCGGTGCCGCTGTGGTGTTCTGGGCAGACGGCGCCGCCGTCTGCGGGGCTGAAAAACTGATCGCGCGGTTCGAGCGGTTCTTGCCCCACCGCGCAACGGTGCAGCGCGGGCGCAAAGCCCGCCAGTTGCAACAAGCGCAGCTCGTAGTAGCGGGCCACCAATGCGGGATCGGCTTCGTGGCACAGCCGGCCCAACGTTTGCACCAACAATTCGAACTCGGCGGGACTGCTGTCGTCTTCAGCGGTGAAGCGATCAATCAGCTCGGCCACGTAGTTTGCGTAGCTGCCGCGCACCAAGTCCTCACGCAACGGCAAAAACGGCTCTTGCAGCTCGGCCTGCACCACGATGTGCAGCTCACGCCCGCGCGCGATCAGCATATCCACCAGCGCGAAAAGCTCCACGTGCCCGCTTTTGCGCGCTTTGGGTTTGCGCGCGCCCTTGGCGATGGCGCGCAGCTTGCCGTGCTGCGGCGTGAGCAACGTCAACAGCCGGTCGGCTTCGCCGAAATCTTGCCGCCGCAAGACCACGGCAGACGTGCGAAAGGTGCGCGCTTGGCGGGGCATTGAGGTTTATGTGGCCTCCTGCCCTTCGGCGAGCTTTTTGGGGCCAAACCCGTGCGGCAACAGCTCATCGAGCGTGCCTTCCCATTGCACGTGGCCTTCGGTGTCCAGCGCGATCACTTGCATTTGTGGGCCGAACTCGTAGAGCACCTGGCGGCAGATGCCGCAAGGCGTCGCCCCGTTGCTGGTGACGACGGCCACCGCCAAAAAGTCGCGCTCGCCTTCGCTCACAGCCTTGAAGGTGGCTGTGCGTTCTCCGCACACGGTGGCTCCATAGGAAGCAATTTCCACGTTGCAGCCGGTGTAGATGGCGCCGGACGCGGTGAGGATGGCCGCGCCGACGGGGTAGTGTGAATAGGGCACATAGGCGTTTTGCCGCGCGTCGGCGGCGGCTTGGATCAAGCGTTGACGGGCTTCGGCGATGAGCGCGGCGGTGTCTTGGGTTTCCATGCGGTCGGTTTCCTTTGCGGTGTAGACGGGCGTGGGGGGGCGTGCTGCCCTGAGCTTTGGCCGTAGGGACGATTTGGCGGTGTGCGCCGCTCGCCCCCACCGTAGGGACAAGCGGACACACCGCCCGTTTGTCAGTCTGCGCACGTCAAAACGCAGCGTGCAGCGTTACTCGGTGCTTTCCGGTGCGCTGAGCTGATGCCAAAATTCGGCGATGAAGCCCTGCGCGTCGGCCTCGAAGACTTGTTCTCCCGCCTCTGGCTTGCCGTCTTTGCAGCTCCAACTGTAGGCCGTTTCCCGTCCGGCCACCGAAGCGGGGATCGTCTCGGCATCCGGATTGTCTTTACAATACGCTTCCATATCGGGGCTGGGGGTCTTTTCGGTGTCGAGCTTGGCCGTGCAAGGGATGTTCGCGCCGACAAAGCATCCCCACACCTGTCCGTCCATGCAGCGCCAGACCGTGCCTTCAGCCGTCCACTCTGCGGGCGCGTTTTCGGCTTCTCCTATCGCCGACTGAAGGGCCTTCACGACCGTTTCCGGCACGTCCTCGCCGGTATAGCGCTCGTCCGGCTCGTCAATCGTGCCCACAGCGGCGCAGTAGGCAAACGGATCGTCATAGCTGACGGTTTGTTCTTCTGTGGCGGTGGGTTGGTTTTCGGCTTCGCTGCTTTCCTCGTCGGAGCCGCCACCCAGTGCCACAACCGCTACCACGACGCCCACAACAACCAATGCCAACACAACCCAGGCCAACGGTTTACGGAAAAGTGACATTGCCTCTCCTCCTGATAGGTTGCATTACGACCCGTGATAATCCGTGACATATTGTACAACCAAAAGCTGCAAGGGATCGTAAATTTTCCGCTAATTTGTCGTCAGGAGGCGGAAAAAGGATCGTGGTATGCCAATTTTCAATCCGGCGCGGCGGCAGGTTCGTCGCGCGTATCTTCCAGGGCTTGCGGCTGCGGCTTGGTTAGCGTCATGCGCACACGGCGCACGCGGCGGTCGTCCACGTGCAACACCTCGAAACGAATGTGCCCATCGCTGAACGTTTCGCCCTCACTGGGCACTTTCCCCAAGCGGCTGAGCACGTAGCCGCCGAGGGTGTCGGTTTCCTCGGTGGGCAAGTTGACCTCCAACGTGCGGTTGAGGTCGTCGAGGTCTATGCCGCCGTCGAGGATGTACTCGTTTTCGCCGATTTGCTGGAAAAGTTCCTTTTCGTCGAAGTCGTATTCGTCGTTGATTTCGCCGACGATCTCTTCGAGCAGGTCTTCCAGCGTCACCAGCCCCGCCGTGCCGCCGTATTCATCTACCACAATCGCCAGATGGATTTTGTGCTGCTGCAAGTCAGTGAGCAAATCTACCGCGCGTTTGGATTCCGGCACGAAGTATGCCGGTCGCAACATTTCGCGGATGTGGCTGCTTTCGCGTTTGTTGCGCCACACCACCAACAAATCTTTGGCGTAAAGCAGCCCGCGCACATGGTCTATCGAGCCTTCGTAGACCGGTATGCGCGAATGGCCGGCCTGCACGATGGTGTCCAGCGCTTCGGAAAGCGGCGTGTCAATATCCAGCGCCACAATATCAATGCGCGGCACCATCAGCTCTCGCACGACCGTATCGCTCAGCCGGAAGATCGAGAGGATCATTTCCCGTTCTTCGTCCTCGATAGCTCCGTCCGCTGACCCTGCGTCCACCAACATTTTGATCTCTTCTTCGGTCACATGGTTGGTGTTCGGATTGCCCCAAAGGGGTACGGTTGCTCGTCTGCCTACCCAACGCAAGATATAGAAGATCGGCGCGAAGAGCTGGAACAATCCTTGGACGGGAAATGCCACGTAAAGCGCGAAGGTGTCCGCGCGGCGTCTGGCGATGGCCGACGGCAGCATTTCGCCCACAACCAGAATCAGCAGCATGACCAGGCTCAGCATGACCCCATAAGCTAGGGCCTCGGCCAACGTCGTGTTGACGTGTTGGCCGACGAGCGCGCGTTGCAGCGGCGGAATGAGCATTTGCACGGTTGCTGCCGCCATCAGAAAGCGCAACAGCACGTCGCTCGCCTCTTGGAAGGTCAGCAGCCGCTCGGTGTCTTCGGCCAACTTCAAGGCCCTGCGCGCGCCTTTCTGGCCGTTTTCGACCAAGTCTTGGAGGTGGGGCTTTGAGGCTTCGCGCAGCGCCACGAATGCGAACTTGAGCGCTGCGTTGAGCAGTAGAAGCGCGCCGAGCAGCAGCGCACCGGTTAAACTTTCATCCACAGAATTCGCCTTTGGCATCTTGAAGCATGTGATACGAGGGACAAAACAAAAAGGTGGTTGGTGAGCTAGCAAGCCTGCTTGTGCTCACAGCGCACAACATCGGTTGGCAGTGTGCCAAGGTTTCGCAACGGTTTATGGCTCTAGCGGGGTCGGGATCTTCAGAATTTCGCATTGTCACAGTATAGGATTGTCTTGCCGTATTGTGTGACTGGAACGCATCGTTTGCTTGGCGGCATTGTACCATAAAATATGCGGTGTGCGCAGGGTTTCGCAGCGAGTTTGCTGGGACGACGGGCGTCTCGGTCGGTTTTCATTTTTCCCGTGTGTCGGAAACTGCCCCAAAGCGTCGCGGTACTGAGATCATCCAGAGCTGTGTGCCGTTGGCGTCGTCGGGGTCTGCCGGTGCAGCCTCAAAGGCCACCCAACGCCCGTCCGGTGACCAAGCGGGTGCGCCGTCGTAGCCGTTGAAGTGCGTCAGGCGCACGGGCTTTCCGCCAGCGGTGGGGACGATAAACAAATTGGCGTACTCCAGCGTTCCCGCGTCCCCGCTGTAAACGATCCAGCGTCCGTCCGGCGAAAAACTGGCGTCGGTTTTGTCCCCGTGGCCGTCGGTGAGCCGCTGCCGCTCCGTGCCGTCCGGATGCACGATCCACAAGTCCCAGCGCCCCGCTTCCAAACATTGGAACACGATCCAATCACCGGCGGGCGACCAGTTCGGTTGGCGGCAGTCCGCGTCCTCCGGCGTCAGCGCGAGATAGCGCCCGTCCCCATCGCGCTGCGTCACTGTGATCACGCCGTGTCCTTCCGTTTCCAGCGGGTGCGCCTCAAAGACGATGCGTTGCCCGTCCGGCGACCACGTCGGCTCGTAGGCCATGCGATCCGCGCGGCGCGTGATTTGCCGTTGTGTACCGTTGCCGTCGGCGGGAATGACGTAAATCTCGTCGTGTTCGCCGCGCGTGGACGAAAACACGATTTCGTCTGTGACGGCGTTCCATGCGGGCCCAGGCAAATTAACGTTGCTGTTGTCGTCGGAAAACAATATGCGCACCGTGCCGCTTTCTCGTTGAAAGACGAGAAGATCGGCGGGTTCGGCGTTGTAGCCTGCCACGAAGCGCGTTAGCAACAAGGCCGCGCCGTCCGGTGACCAGGCAGGATTTTGCAAACTGCCGCTCGCGGGGACTTCCAACAGCCGCGCACCGTCTGCGCGCGGCGTTTGTTGGCGGGCTGTGGTCGTGTATGAGCCGTGCACGCTTGCCCAAAACGCAATGGCTACCCACAGCGCCACATAGCACCACTTCACCGCTGCACCTCCTACCGAAACCCTTGCTCCGGTTTTACAGCGCGTAGCCCAACTGCGCAAACCCAACACTCCGGACGTTTGCACGTTTGTAAATCGCGCTTGACGTTCCGTTTGATGTTGGTACAATTTGAGCAGTTGCCCCCATAGCTCAGAGGATAGAGCGTCGCCCTCCGGAGGCGAAGGCCCAGGTTCGAGTCCTGGTGGGGGTACTGCAAACGGCGTAGGCGTGCGTTCCTGCGCCGTTTTTGTGTTCCCTGTGCTTCTTGCGGCGCAAGACCCGGTGTGCAGATGCGCAGACGGGGCGGATTGGTTAGAATGATGGCGGCTCGTTGCAAACCCAACTATACGGACGCCACCGGTCCGCAAAGACAATGGTAAACGCCATGAATACCGTTACATGGATAGGTTATTCGGTCGCGTTGGCGCTGCCAGCACTGACCATTTATCTTTTCGTTACGTTGGACGTTTTTGGCACAGGCCGACCCAGCACGATCCTTTTGTGTGCAGGGTGGGGCGCGCTGGGCGCTTTTTTCCTCGCATGGGGCCTCAATAGCGCGCTGCTGGCGCTTGGGGTTTCCTATGCATTGCTGACAACGGTGTTTGCGCCGATTGTCGAGGAACTGCTCAAAGCGTTGGTGCTGGGCTACCTGGTCAAAAATCCACGCTTTCGTTACATCGTGGACGGCGCGGTATATGGCATCGCGGCGGGCTTGGGGTTTGCGCTTTCTGAAAACTTGTTCATCTATCTGCCGCAGGCCGGAGACGCTGTGCTCGGTGTGGCGTTGAGTCGTGCGCTTTCCACGTCGTTGATGCACGCAACCGCCAGCGGCTTGGTGGGCATTTCGTTAGGCCGTTTGCGCCGTTCCACCAGCACGCGCCGCAGAATTTTTCCGTTGATCGGCATCGGCTTGGCGATTTTGCTGCACGCAACTTACAACAACTTGGCGGCTCGGCTGGAAGGGTTGCCGTTGCTGTTGGTGGCGATTGCCGTTGGGGTGGGCGGAGGCCTGGTGATTGCCTGGGAAATTGTGCAAGGGCTGGCCGACGAAAAGCGCCGTTTCACCGAAACGCTGAGCCATGATGTGGACGTTTCCGAAGGTGAGCGCGAGGCTGTGCAGCGTCTGGGCGAAACGGGTATCGAACACGTTTTCCGCGAGCTGCGCGACTATTTTGGGGACGAGAACATCGCCCTCATCCGCCGCTTGCTCAGCATCCAGGCCAACATCGGCATTTTGCGCAACAATTTGCAAGGGCCGGCCAGTGAGCGCTTGCGTCATGCGTGGGAGGATGAAATCGAAGCGTACCAAGAGGAAATGGAAAAAGTGCGCCGTCAGTTGGGGCGTTCGGTTTTGCTATTTGTGCAACGCATCTTCCCTGCCAACGATCAATCGCTGCAAAATGTGCTCAACGACGAACTTTCGCGCTTCGATCCGACTTTTGTCCATCGTTTTGATATGTTCATGCGCATCTCCGGCCTGGCAGAAACGTTCACACCGGAGCAACTTTCCGCTATGGCAGAGCGGCTGAGCCAAATTGACATTTTTCGGGGCGTTTCCCTGGCAAATTTGGAGAACTTGAGCCGCGCGATCAAGATACAGGAATTCGAGGACGGCGAGATGCTTTTCGACGCGGGCGACGAAGGCAACGCGATGTATTTGGTGGAAGAGGGGCAAATTGCCATCTATGTCCCCAGCAACGGCAGCGAAAGGTTGCTGCGCACCTTCGAACCGGGGAGCGTGGTGGGGGAATTTTCGTTGCTGGACGGGCGACCCCGTTCGGCGCGTGCCCAAGCCGTAGGCCATTTGCGCACGTTGATGTTGGAGCGCCAGGTCTTCACCATGTTCATCCAGAGCCGTTCTCAGGTGGTGCTGGCGATGCTGCGGTATTTGGCAGACAAGGTGCGCTATACCACCAAATCTGTCGAGGCGGCGGTTGAGTGGATGACCCGTATCAGTCGCGGAGACTACCTGCCCGCCGACGCAGAGGCAGCAGCTTTGCCCACTGCCGACACGACTGCCGTGCCGGAAGTGGTCGTCGAGCCGGATACGCTTTCTCCGGAAACGCCAGAACAAGTGACCGGCGTTTTCGTGGCGGTTGCTTCGCGGCTTTACGAGCGTGAACACGCCATTCGCCAACGCCTATCGGCGCAATCGGCGGCGGAAGAGGACGAAGAGACGGGACAAGGGCATTATGAGTGACGCCACTGCTACGCACCTGGCGGTTATTGCCGACCGTTTGGCCGGACATTCCCTTTTCAAAGGTGTGGGTCGGGCCGACCGTGAGGCTTTGATCCGTGTGATGGAACGTCGCCATTTCCCCAAAGGGACGGTGCTTTTTCACAAAGGCGACCCGGGCAGCGCGATGTATATCATCGTGAGCGGCAAAGTGCGCATCTACACCGAAGACGCCGAAGGTAACGAGTTCACCATCCGCTACCTTTCAGAGATGTTTGGCGAATTTTCCATGTTGGACGAGCGTCCCCGTTCGGCGTCGGTGGCGGCGGCGGAAGATTTGGACGTGCTGATCTTGCACCGCGACGATTTCACCCACTATTTACGCGAGCACCCGATGGTTGGGTTGTCCATGATGCGTAACTTGGTGGAACGGGTGCGCTACACGACCATTTACCTCCAGCGCGTGATCGAAGCCACGCGCCAACTGGCGGCGGGAAGCTATGATCTCGGAATGCAAACGTTGCCG
>CAZZNC010000058.1:0-9911 GCA_964655405.1 uncultured Anaerolineaceae bacterium
AGAGCGCCGCACGGAACGGTAAAAAGCTGTTGTGGCCCACCACGCTCAACATCAATTGCACGCCCTGCCCAATGTTGACGTTGTCGCCAATCATGCAATTGTCAACCACCGCGCCCGGGCCAATATAGCAGTTGCGCCCGATGGTGGTGGGGCCAAGAATGATCGCGGAAGGGTCAATGATCGTACCTTCGCCAACCGTCACCACTTTGGAGCACGAAAGGACTTGTTTCTGCTCCAAAATGGCTTGGAAGAGCACCCGCAGCGCGGTCAAATTGTGCTCGGAAACCTGGCGCTCGAAGCGTTTGCCGCGTGAAAAGACGCCCAAGATGATGTTGGCAAAATACACGTGAACCCAACTATCAATCGAAAGGCAAGAACGCTCAGTGAGCAGATGCGTCAAGTCCAACGCGCGTCCGGCTTCGCCTTCGGCACTGGGGCGAATGTTGCTCATCGAGTCCGGCACGTTGTAGTAGCCAATTTCCTTGTACTCGCTGTACACCGGCACGATGCGCCATTTATGCGACTCCGCGTACCCTTGCGGGAAGTACCACAGATCCAGCGGGTAATAAAGCGGCCTGCCGTCCAAGTCCAACACCGGTTTGAGCCGCGAAAGCGGGATGGTGTACTTCATCCACGCCGCATCATCGGCGGGCAACGCGGCACGGCTAGGAAGCTGGCTGGTGCGTGCCTCTTCGTAGAAGGCTTCGAAAAATTCACGGTCGAAATACAAATTGTCCCGATAGACGACGACCTCGTCGTAACGGTCTATGCGCTCGGGCAATTCGTGGATGCTTTCCAACGGGCTTTCAACGCCCGCAGGGCCGCAAACGTCGTCCAAGATGTCACTATGATGCAACCACAAGGGTTTGTTGAGCACGTTCAACTGACTGGCCGGCTCGTTGAACGGGACAATCGGGTGCGCGTCTTCGATCACGAAGCGCCGCAGCTTACGAAATGGGCGCATGACAAGCCCTCACTTTACCGTCTCAATCGCTCATGTGGCCTAAGTATCCTGCATCCCGTCGAGCGTGGCAACTTGCTCGTTCCAGACGCCTAAACAAACAGGGCGTATGAGGTACGCCCTGCTCCAACCCAATTTGCAAACAGCCCGGGAACGCTCAACGCTGATGCAACCAGGTGCGCAAGGTGGTGATGAAGCGTTCCGGCGAATCCAGCATGATGAAATGCCCTGCGTCCTCGAACCATTCGATCTGTGCGTGCGGCACGCCGGTTTTGAGCACTTTTCGTTCGCTGGAGCGCACGATGATGTCGCGTTTGCCGTACATGCCCATCGTGGGCATTTGGATCTTGTACAGATCTGGACGCAAATCTGTTTTGCGCAATGTGCCGATACTCTGGAAAAAGGATTCCATGCTGATCTTGGAAACGTCCTTAGCCATCATCTGCGACATGGCGCGCCCGTCTTTCGCCATCAAATAGCTATAGCCGCGCAAGAAAAGCGACAACGCCTTGCCCTCGAAAAGCCAAAAGAGCGAAGCGAGCGCCGGATTGCCGGAAAGTTTGAGCAGCAAATTGAGCGAGTTGCCGTTGACCGGCGAGCCGATGACGCAAACTTTGACCACTTTTTCGGGGTAGCGGATGGCCGTGCTCAGCGAAACCGTGCCGCCCATCGAATGACCGATGAGCGGGGCACGTTTGATGCCCAGCCGCTCCATGAACTGGTAGACCATCTCCACATAGGTAGGGACGGTGAAGGCAGCGGAGCGGTCGCGGCTGGGGCCGTCGTCGCTTTGCACAATGCCGGATTCACCAAAGCCGAAGAAATCCAACGCATAGGTGCGGAACTCTCGCCCCAAGACTTCGATGGTGTCGCGCCACAACTCCCACGAGCCAAGCCAACCATGCAAGAGCAACACCGGACGCCCGCGCCCGTAGGTTTCATAGTGAATGATACCTGGGTCTGTCACCAAAGACGGCACGGCTGGCTTTCACCTCCAGAGCACACACGCCCAAGGACAAAGCCGCCGATGCTGCGCTTTCAGCAGCGCCCCAACCGGCGGCACAATCCACGCATCGGCGTCCTTGCTTCGTTTACTCCAAACCGAGAGACGCCCGGCGCTAAGTGTCCATTTCTTCCAGAATTGAGTACAGCAGTTCCAACAAAACGTTCTTGACGCTTTCCTTGTCGGTCGCCACGCACGGCAACAACTTGACGTTGTCCTCGATGCGCAAGGCAATCCGCAAGTCTTCGGGCGTCCAAGCCTCTGGGTTGTCCTGCTTGTTGGCCGCCACCACATAGGGTGTGGGCGCGTAAGCGCGGAACGTTTCCAGGATGCTTTTGGCTTCGCGGAAGGTTTCGGGCTTGGCGCTATCCACCATCACCACAAAACCGAGCATCCCTTCGGCCAAAATCTCCCACATGAAATCAAAGCGGCGTTGGCCGGGTGTGCCGAACAAATACAGCACCAGATCATCGTCAACCGTGATGCGACCGAAGTCCATCGCCACGGTGGTTTGGTCTTTGGTGCTAAATTCTGCCGAGTCCGGCGAGATGCTTTCGTCTGTGGTGACGACGTCAATCTCACTGATGGAACGGATGAATTCGGTCTTGCCCGCACTAAAGGGGCCGGTGATGACCATCTTTACGGTTTGCATGGGCATGGTCGGTCTCACTCTCTACAGATCAGGCCTACATCGCCAATTGGCAAATGAACATAAGATAAAGTGCTTGAAAAGCTTATACTTCTTTGATGCGCGCGATCAAGCGTTCTACCAACGAACGTTCGACCGGCTGGCGGCGCATTTTGGGCGCGCGCCCCTGAGACTTGGCCGCTTGTTGCATCGCCGGTGGCTTGGTCATCTCCACCAACCCCGCCTGGAGCAGCCCATAGACCACCCGCCGAATTTCGGTGTCGGTCATGTTGCAAGCCTTGGCGATCTGTCGGATGGAGTTCTTGGGGTTGATGAAAGACACCACGCGCCATTCGTCCACGCTGAGGTGAATGCCCCGGAATTTGTCCCCAGGCGCGTCCGGAAACTTGAGCGCCATATCCAAATTGGGCAATTCTTCTTCCAACGGCTGAAGTTCGCGGATGCGGCGCGTACCTTCGATAATCACGTTCTTGAGGTCTACGGGCACGGTAATCCGCTCTGGAGGCGGCACGATCCCTTCTTCAAAAACGAACGGCTCGTCCTTCCAGCTCATCACGTCGTACACAATATCCAACGTATATTGCCGGATGCTGCGCACGATGTCGGCCTTGGTGACGTAATTGGCATTGATCAACATCAACGCCAGCGCCTTATCGGAATACTTTGCGCCGCGCTCACGAATGACACGCGCTTGTTCAGCATTGAGCTTGCCGGCTTTGTGCAACACGCTCGAAAGGTGACCGTCCTGGTCACCCATCGCTGCCCAGATCAACCGTCCTTCACGAAAAGCAATCGCCGCGCGCTCTGCGCCAGGGATGACTTTCGGACGCTTCTTGCCCGTGCCGTCGGTGATCTTTTCTTTGGTCACCACCGGTTCATACAGGCGTAGCGTGCCTGTTTTTTTCGCCAGGTTGATCAGGTTTAATATCTGCGTCGTGCTGAAATCCGCCAGGTTGCCTTTTAATGCCATATCTTCTCGTGTCCTAACCCTGGGGTATCGTGTTCCGTGTGGGTAAGTTTTGGCGCGCGTGTCGCCCACTTATGCGGTTGTCGGCATTATACCCCGCCGTAAAATCACAGTCAACCGCGCTCAAACCTACTCTCTTGAATTCAGAGATTTTTCACTTCCTACCCCGCCCCCAAGACAACCACAAAACATTTTCCGGTTCTTTGAACATCAAGATGCCGCCCGCCGCGGTCTTAAAATGCAGGGCTGCGCGGGCACAACACCCAAGATTAACTATAATGAAAGCAACCGATAGAGCAAGCCAACCGAAACATGCCCACCTTTCCCCCGCAAATCGAACTGGCGCGTTGGGTCGCGCTGAGCACTATTCCGCAACTTGGCGGGCAAACGTTCACCCGTCTGCTGGCCCATTTCGGCACGCCGGAAGCGATCCTGGCCGCCCAGCGCGCCGAGCTGTTGGCCGTGCGCGGCATCGGGCCAAAGCTCGCCGACGCCATCAGCACGGTAAACTTGCCGGACGTGCAACGCCAAATCCATGCGTGGCAAAAGCAAGGCATCGCCGTGCTGCGCCGTGTTGATGCCGCCTACCCCGCGATGTTGCGCGGGCACGACGACGCGCCGCCGGTGCTTTTTTTGCGCGGAGCACGCACCTTGCCCGTTGCACACGGCGTGGCGCTGGTTGGCACACGACGCCCCCAACGCACTTCCACACGCTATGCCCACGCACTGGCACGCGCGCTCGCTGTCGCCGGACGGTGGGTGGTGAGCGGCTTGGCGCTGGGCATAGATACCGCCGCCCATCGCGGCGCGCTCGCCGGCGGCGGGCCGACGCTGGCCGTGCTCGGTTGCGGAGTCAACGTGCCCTATCCGCAGCAAAACCGCGCCCTCTTCACCACATTGGGGCAGCGCGGCGTGCTGCTCTCCGAATATCCCCCTTCGGCGGCTCCGCGTGCCGCCACACTGGTCGCGCGCAACCGACTGATCGCGGCGCTGAGCTGCGCGCTGGTGGTGGTGGAAACCAACGTCGAGGGCGGCAGTTGGCACACTGTGCGTTTTGCACGCGCGCAAGGTGTGCCGATTTTCGTGCCCCCAAACCACGCTGCAGGCAACCAACGCTTGCTGGCGCAAGGGGCGCACTCTTTGCCGCCGGACCCTGAAACCGCCTGCGCCCATTTGCTGGAGCATTGCACCGGCTGAAAAAACGCGCGCAGAATCTATCGGGGCTTGGCTCTGGTCAAGTACGCCGCCGCTTTATACAATGGGAACACAACCGGAATTTGCAGGATGGAGAATTCATTACCTGGTGATGCAAATACACTACACTCTAGACGACAACGCCGCACGGCTGTTGCTGACCATTCGCAGCGTGGAACACGTATGGGATCGTGCGGCAGAGTTGCGCAACTCTGCCGGCGTGCATCTGGTCGAGCTGGCAACGCGCCATGTGCTGGGTACAGGTTCGGGCTTGATCGAAGAACTCGCCCGCTACTTCGAAAGCGGCGTAAGCGACACCGACCCCTATCAACTGGCCTTTTACGACGCTCACCGCGCCGAGCTGGAAGACTTGTTGCGTGATTTGCAAGATGTGCAGCCACCGCTGGTGGCGCTGCACGAAGTGGCCGAGCTGTTCCCGCTCACGATGAAGCTGGACATTTCCTTTACACTGGCGCTGACGGTGGTGGGCTATCCCGCCTTCGGTTACGTGCGCACCTATCACGATTCCGAGGGCGAAACGTATCATGGGCTGGTGGTGAATTTGGCCCAGGCGCGCGCCCATCTGCTCATGCTGGGCGAGGACGAATTTTCGCTAGAGCGGCTGGCGGCAACCATTCGGGACGGTTTTTTCAACCACGAGGGCTTTTTGCTCGCCTACGCCGAGTATGCCCACGCGGTAGGGCGCGAAACCGAGCGCGCCGCCGAACGGCTGAAAAACCGCTTGCTCAGTCGCGGGATCGCCTGGTATCTCAGCTACCGACACGATTTTGTCTTCTACGATGCGCTGATGGGGTTGGACGAAGCGCGCGATTTGCCCGTCCACGTGGCGCGATGCAACGCACTCTTCGACGGATCGGGAGCGGGCAAGCAACTCGACGAATGGCCGCAGGCTTGGGAAACGCTCGAACCCAGCCACGCCTGTATAGACGTGGTAGGCTACTTTGCGGCGCGCGCCATCGCCGAAGCGCACGGAGTTAACGGCTTGCGTGAGGCGGTTTATGCAGGGCCGGAGCGCTTCATCCAAATGTACAACGCGCTGGGCAAGCCCCCATTGCACGCGGCGCAACCCTTGCTGGAATAGGCGCTATTTCTCCGAAGGGGGCGGCGCGCCCGCCGGACGGCGTGGCAGTTGCAGCGTGAAGGTGGAACCCTTCCCCACCGCCGTCTGCACCAAAAGATCGCCCCCGTGCCGCATCGCCAGCAAACGCGACACCGGCAGCCCCAACCCCGTGCCGGAAGCGCCTTCCGGTGCTGAGTCCGCGCGGGCGTGTTGGAACGGCTCGAAGAGATAGCGGCGTTGCCCCTCGCTGACCCCCGGGCCGGTGTCGCGCACATGGATCAGCACATTTTCGGCGTTGGCTTCTGCCGACATGACTACCTCGCCCGTCTCGGCGAACTTCACAGCGTTGTCCATCAAGTTGATCAAGATGTAACGCAGCCGATCAATGTCCGCCCACACCGGCGGCAGCGGCTCGGTCAGCTCCATCAAGTCCAGCCGCACATCGAGTTTGTGGTCAGGGTAGCGCGCCATGTGCAACGCGCGGGCGGCATTGGTGACTTCTTCGAGCAGCGGCGGCAGCTCCACCCAAGCCAGATTAAGCTGCAAATAGCCGGATTCCAACGCCGAAAGATCGAGCATATCTTCCACCAGCATTTGGGTCACCCGTCCGGCTTCCAAAATACGCAATTGCTGGGCGAGAACTGTTTCCGGCACGTCTCCATGCAAGCCGCTCAGAATGGCTTCGGTGCGGGTGGTGATCTCTTCTAAGGGGCTGCGCAACCGCTGGGACATATTGTAGAGAAACCGCGACTTGAGCGTGTTGGCCTGGTTGGCCTGGAGCGTCGCTTGGGCCAATTCGTCGTTGGCCCGTTCCAATGCGCTAAAAGCCTGCGCATTGTGCAGCGCCACGGCGATCTCGTTTGTCAGCGCTTTGAGCACCTCGATGCGGTCCTGCTCGAAAGCGTCGCGGTGGTCGGCTTCCAAATTCAACACACCGAGCACCGTCCCTTCAAAACGCAACGGGATCGCCAGCTCGCAGCGGGTGGCGGGCGCATGTGGAGAGGGTCGGTAACGCGGTTCTTCGGTCACGTCCGGCACATAGACAAGCTGCCCGCTGGCCGCCACCTCTCCGATCACGCTGGAGGTGGCCGCGTGCAGCGAAAGCGGCTCCACATCTTCAGAAACGGGCGCGCAACATATCAGCAGCCCGTTGTCTTCGTCGGCCAACCACACTTCCACATGATAGACCTCAAAGCGCGCTTGGAGCATCTCCACAACCGTTTCCACCAGCGTTTGCGGCTTGTGGATGGTGGCAAGGCGGCGGGTTACGTCGGCGGCCACTTCCATTTGGGCGGCTTTGCGTGCCAGCTCACGGGCGCGCCGGTCTACGATCTCTTGCAACTCGTTGGCGTAAGCGTCGAGCTGGCGTTGGCTTTCGGCCAGTTGCCCCACCATCATATTGAAGGCTTCGCTGAGTCCTACAAGCTCACGGTCGGCGTTTTCCGGCACGCGCACCCGCACGCCATAGTCGCCCGCGCTGACAGCGTGCGTGCTGCGGCGCAACATTTCCAACGGCCCAACCACTGTGCGCAAGATGCGCCGAATCAGCCATTCGCCCACGCCCACCGTCAAGATCAACGCCAGCCCCCACATGCCGATCACACGCACGAGCACCGATGTAAATTCGCCCAGCGGCGATTCTGTGATCACGGTGATGCCCAATGCCGGATCGTAGCTGGCCTGGCCGAACACCCAGCGCCCTTCCAAACCGTGATACAAGCGCATTGCCGTTCCACCGTCGCGCGTGTTTTGGAAAATTGCCAGTGCGTCCGGTTTGAAATCTGCCGCAACGGTCCGCTGCGGCGGGGTATCCAAAAGCGCCCCTTCATCGGTGAGCAAATAAGCGTAGCCCTCGCCGCCCAACGCCGTTGTGACAGCGCTCGCCAGCAGCGTGGCGGCGTCCGCTTGGGCCAAAAGCACCTGCCCGTCGCGCATCGGCACAGCCAGGAACAACACGCCGCCCTCTTCCACATGCGCGTAGGGCTGCCCTGCGTGGGCGGCCAGGAAAGCGGGATGCTCTGCCCAATTGGAAGCCGTGCCGAGTGGCTGGCTAACTCGCGTTTCGCCGTCTGCGTCAACCCGTACCAACGCATCGAGTGCCGGTTGCGCTTGTTGCAAAGATGGCAGCACCTCGTCCGGCGAACCGCCCGCCTCCAACTGCACAACGGCAGTCTGCAACACCCGTTGGAGATCGTGTACGGCTTGCGCGGCAAGCGCGTGCACATGGGCAGCGCCGGTTTCGTGCAGGCGCAAGAGGGATCGCCGTTGTTCCAGCGCCGTGACCAAAGAAGCCACGCCCACCACGATCACCACCAGCAGGTTAAGGCCCAAGATCATGTATGAACGCCAGCGCGTGCGCAAACTCTTATGGTGACTTGCAGGCGCAGGCGGAGAGGTGGAGCGCATGTCAGCACCGGTCATCGTGCCACTCCGTATTTTCAAGTCAAAGGGTGTAAAGACGTTACTATGAGCATTATACGCACAGGAAGGGGAATCAAGCAAAAGCAGAGGAAGTCGCGCACCTGGCCCCTTAAACGCAAGAACCCCACCGCAAAGGTGGGGTTCTGTGTGTTAGAGCGTCAGTGGCGCTTACAGCGCGTTGACGATGTTGGAGAAGATGTTCCCGATGGCCGGGCCCATCAACGCAAGGATGATGATGACGACCACAGCGACCAACACCAGAATCAGAGCGTACTCTACCAGGCCTTGGCCCTCTTCACGCGGAAGGTACATCATGATAAGTTCTCCTTGATTATGATACAGGATTGCGATTACCCCTCATGGGGTTGTGACACCATAGTAGCACGTTCCCAGGGGCAGATCAACCCCTGCCCCTGCAAAAAGCACGACCTTTCACAAAATTTTCATAGTTCTCTATACAACTTTTTTGCATCTTCCCTCTACTGGTTCGGTGCCCCGTCCACAGGGCGACGCGCCACAATGCGTTGCATAGCGCGCACGTGCCCTTTGAGCATGTCCCCGTAAGGCGTTTGCTTGTGGCGGCGCGCTTCCTCGTCCAAGCGTGGGAGCACTTGGGGCGCATGTTCGGCCATCCGCGCATACCAAGTGCGCGCGGCCTCGGCGTTCCCCTCGTCTTCCGCCATCTGCCCCAAAAGGTACGCGCCCATGACCTGCCCCTGCCGAATCAGCGTGGGGTCGTCCAGCACAGCGCGCAAGGTGGCTCGTGCCGCCTCCTGTTCACCGGCCAAATATTGGCACAGCCCCAAATAGTAGCGCGTGTTGACGTTGTCCTCGAAGGCGAGCGCCTTTTGCAGGGCGCCCACCGCGTCGCTCCAGCGCGCTTGATGCCGCCGCAACGCGCCCACCGCCCCGTTGACCGAAGCGAAGTCCGGCGCCAGCGTGCGCGCACGCATGAGCAGTTCTTCGGCTTTGTGCAGCTTGTTCTGCTCGATATACGCCAATGCCAACATCGCGAGCTTGTCGGGATTTTGCGGCGTGACGGGGTCGGCTTCCAGTTCACGAGCGAGTTTGCGATAGTCGCCCATCTGCAAAAGCCGCAACGCCGGCGTGCGCCAAGCGTAAAGCCGTGAGGTGACGCTTTGACGCCACTGCCGCAGCGCGATCATGCCCGCGATGAAGATCAGGAACGGCACCCACGCTCGCCCCGCGCCCGCCAGCAAGTACCAGCCGAACGCCCCGATGCCCAGCCCCATCAACGCCAAATTCGCCAGCAGTGTGATCCACCACACACGTGGCGGCTCCACAGGACGGAAACGCCGCGCCTGGCGCACCATGCCGCGCGCCATGTACGCGATGTAACCCAGCACCAGCAAGATCAGCAACGCGGCGGGGTCTAACCCGCCCGCCACCACCAGCGCCAACCCTACCCCAAAAGCGACCAGCCCGAACGCTTCGAGCGGGTCGCGCAAGCTATTCCATGTGCGTTTCGGCGGCATAATTCCTCGCTTTGGTTTCTGCGCGCTATCCGGCTTCCGGACGCCCGACCTGGCCGACTATCGTCAACGTGTAGGTGACCGCAGGGCCGCCCAACTCATAAAACGGCACTTCGAAGCTCACCGCTTCTTGCGGCACCAG
>CAZZNC010000059.1:0-9903 GCA_964655405.1 uncultured Anaerolineaceae bacterium
CAAGGGCGTTGGTTGGCGACGGCCTTTCATCCGGAACTGACATCGGATGACCGTTTCCATCATTACTTTTTGCGAGAGGTAGCGGGGTTGCCGGTGCCGACGCTTTCCGAGCGGACTTAGGGACAAAAAAGCGCGCCCCATCCTGAGAGTGGGGCGCGCTTATGTTTGCTACGTGGGCGGAACTACTCTGGCAGATTGACGGTGCATGTCCCCTCGTCGATCGGGCAGACACGCAAAGGTTCTTCCTCGCCCTCCAGGTACACATCGAAAGACGCTCCGGCCTCATCTGCAATCCAGAAATAGCGGCGCGATAGTCCTGTGCGGAACCAGCCCAAGAAGCGCTGGCACACACTGCGCGGCGGCGTGACCTGTGTGCTGCCTGCACGCACCAACTGGTAGCAGCCGTCCATTTCCATGCGCGTTGGCGGCTCCAGGATGTCCGAGCGGTCCCAAGAACGGGCCTCAAAACGTCGCACCGAGCCGTCGGACATTTTGCGTTCGAAGACCAATTGGCTGATGTCCAACGTCCTGGTGCTGGTGTTGACCACCAAGAAGCTGTCCGTGTTGTAAACCAGACGCAAGGTGTTGGTTTGCGCTTGTGCTTCGGCTTCTGCGGTGGCGTAGGCGATGGCTTGGGCGATGGCGTCAGGATCGTAGACGAACGCGCATGTGTTCGTCCCGACTGGACACGTTGCCAGCGGTTGGCTCAGCCCGGGGACGCTCACTGTGAACGTGGCTTCTGGATCGTCGGAGAGCCAGAAATAGCGTGCTGGAAACGTGGTGCGGTAAAAGCCTAAAAAGAATGGACAGTCGGCGGTGCCGATGCGCAAATTCGAGCCGTTGATTGTTACCAATTGGAAGCAGCTGCGCCCGGGCATCGCGGCGGGTTCGGCGGCAATGTCACTGCGTTCCCACAAACGCGCTTCGTAGCGCAAAACCGTACCGTCGGATCGCTCTTGCTGAAAGACCAGCGGGCTGACGTCCAGCCGTTTGGTGCTTGTGTTGATCAGCAGGAAGTAGCCTTCGCCGTTGCCCTCGTCCTTGTACATCAGGCGGATGTTGGCTTCTTGGGCAGAAGGACTTGCGGCAGCGTTGTCTTCCTCGGGCGTATGGGTCGGGGCGGTTGTGCGTGTAGCTGTTGGCGCGTTTGTCGTGTTTTCGGTGGGGGTTTCAACGGACGCCTGCGTCGGTGCTTCGGTTGAGTCTTCAGCGGCGGTCGTTTGAGACGGCGTGTATGATGCTGTTGCCGTGTGCGTAGGCTGTTCGGTTACGGAAGCCGTTGCCGTTTTGTTGGCCGCGCTCAAGGGAGCGGCGCGGGTTGCTGTGAGCGCGGTGGGCGTCGTTTCTGCCGGAGTAAGGATGCGATCTTTCCACAAAAACGCAGCGACTGCCCCCAGCAGCACGATTAACATCAGCAAGCATCCGGTGCGAGAGCGGCGGCGTTTGCGCGGTTTGGTTTTGCTGGAGGATTTGTGCGACTCAGGTGGCAAAGGGCGCGTAATGCCGGCTTCGCCTTCGCTTGCCGACGCGATTTCCTCTGGGTCGGCGTAGCCTGCGAGCAATTGTTGCAGTTCCTGCTCGTCCAGCTCCAATTCGCCTTTTTGCAAAGCCGCTTTCAATTCTTTTTCGGCCTTGCGACGTGCAAAGCGTCCGGCCAGCCCCCTGCGTGATGACGCTTTTTTGGGGGGAGAAGCACTTGGTGGGCGAAGCGGCGTGGGATGAGTGACCGGCGCCATTTCGTCCGGCCAGTCCTCCAACTCCGGTGAGGGCGCGTTCAAAAGCTCGCTCACAGCGGCGGCGCTGTCCGCTGTTGGCTGGGCACGCTCGAAGGCGCGCTTCAAATCTTCGTACAATGCTTTGCCCGTCGGGTGACGGCGCTCAGGTTCTTTTTCCAGCACGCGCAAGATCACTGCTTCGACGGCAGGCGGCAAATGGGGGTTGTAGAGGGTCGGCGGGGGAGGCGGCTCGTTGAGGTGCTTGAGCGCCACGCTCATCACCGATGGATCGTCGAAAGGCACTTTGCCCGTCAACATCTCGTAGATCACGATCCCGAGGGAGTACAAATCGCTTTGTGCGGTGGCCTGGGCGGAAGAAACGGCCTGCTCCGGCGCGATGTAATGCGCGCTGCCGAAGGTATCCCCCATCGTGCCCTCGTTTACGCTGAGCGCCAAGCCGAAGTCCATCAAAATAGCGCGGTTGGTGTGCTTTTCCAACATGATGTTGGAAGGCTTGATGTCCCGATGAATGACGCCTTGTTTATGGGCATAGTCAAGGGCGTTGGTGATGTCTCGCACCATTTGGAGCACTTCGTCTACGGGCATTCGCTCGCCGCGCCGCACATATTCCTTAAGCAGCGAGCGCAGGTCTCTTCCTTCCAAGAACACCTGCGCCATGTAATAAATGCCCTCGCTGCGCCCAAATTGGTAGACACCGACGATGTTGGGATGGCGCAAATGGGCAATGGCACGCGCTTCGATTTGGAAACGGCGCGTGTATTCGGCCTCGGTCGTTGTGGCAAAGTCGCTGTCTATCACCTTGACCGCCGCATAGCGATCCAAGTTCTCGTCGTATCCTTTGTAGACACGCGACATGCCACCACGTCCGAGCATACTCAGAATGGTGTAGTCCCCTAGCTTTTTCCCGATTAGCGGATCATCAGTAACCATCGGCGCTCTCGGTGTGTATGGGCGGACAACACGAGGTAAGACGCACACACCGCCCAACTATTATGTGCATACAGGGTGTTTTTAGTATACCGCAGACCCTTTAATCACAGAAATCAAACTTTTCCCTAGTTATTCTTTAGCGTGTCCAAAGGTATCTGCCAGAAAATCGCTCATCAACGCCGACGTTTCTTCTGCGCGCTCTAACATCGGCATATGCCCTGCGTCTTCAATTTGCCGGATGAACACAGGCGGGAGCTGGTCGGCTATGCGGCGTCTGACGTTGCGGGTGACGATTTGGTCGCGTGTGCCTGCGATGAGTACGGTTGGCACACGGGCGCGCAATAGCGTTTTGACCGAGCTGGGCCGCGTTGCCATACCACGCAACGCTGCCGCTATCCCCTGCGGAGACGTGCGCCGCATGATTTCAGCCACACGCTGCACATAGGGGACTTCCCGCGACGTGTCCGGCGCAAAGAGCACGCCCAACATAGCTTCGACCAGTGCGTCCGTGCCTTCGCTGAGCACTTGTTGGGCGGTTCGTTCGCGCTGGGCACGCTTTTCCGGCGAGTCGGCAAAAGGATGTGTTGCCACCAGGCCCGCTCCGGCAACTCTTTCCGGCACGGTGCGCAACGCCGCCATCACCACATAGCCGCCCATGCTGTGCCCTATCCAAGCCGCACGCTCGATTCCCAAGGCGTCGAGCAAAGCTGCCACGTCCGCGGCCATGTCTTCCATGGGGTAGGCCCCGCCCCAAAGCGGGCTTTTTCCGTGTCCGCGCAAGTCCGGTGCAATCACATGATAACGTGCGCTCAGTGCTTCGACCTGTGTATTCCAAATAGTATGGTCTAATGGAAAACCGTGCAACAGCAGCACCGGCTGTCCTTGCCCCTGTTCCACATAGCGCAATTGGACCGTTTCTGTCATGGTTGTTCCTCTCTTTACTGCTACAGGGTAGAATACCAGAAGCATACGCGCTTTCCAAGCCAGCGGGGGAACTCCGTGAATCTAACCGACACCCTCACAGGAACGGTCGAACGCATTACCTACTACAATCCAGAGAGTAATTACTGTGTGTTGCGCTTGCGTCCGGAACAACTGCCGTTGGGACGAAACCCGCTCGTGACGGTGGTCGGCGCCATGCCGGAACTGCAACCCGGGGAAAGCGTGCGGCTGCAAGGGCGCTGGGAAACACATCCCAAACACGGACGCCAGTTCCGCGCCGAGATGGTGACGCGCGTGCGTCCGGCAACGGTGGAGGCGATCCAACGCTATCTTGGCAGCGGCCTTATCAAGGGCGTGGGGCCGGTCACGGCGCGGCGCATTGTGGACTACTTTGGTGAAGAGACGCTCGACGTGCTGGACCGCACCCCCAAGCGCGTTTTGGAGGTGCCCGGGGTGGGCAAACACCGCGCACGTTTGATTGCCGAAGCCTGGGCCGAACAGCAGGCGATCAAAGAAGTGATGCTTTTTTTGCAAGGACACGGGGTCAGCACCGGTTTGGCGATCAAAATTTACAAGCATTACGGCGATCAAGCTATTGAGCTGGTCAGCCATGACCCGTACCGCTTGGCGACGGACATTTTTGGCATTGGCTTCCGCACAGCAGACCGGATCGCGCAAAATTTGGGTTTGGCGCCGGACTCACCGCAACGTATTGCGGCGGGCGTGCTCTACGTGCTGAGCACGGCCACCGACGACGGGCACGTTTTTCTGCCGCGCGATGCGCTGGTGGAACAGTCCGCCGAAGCGCTGGAGGTGACTCCGGACGCGGTCGAAGAAGGTGTGGGACAATTGGCGCAGCGCGGCGACGTGTTGCTCGAGCGTGTGCCCATCGCCGACGGCTTCGAGCATGTGGAAGGCGTCTATTTGCCGCCGCTGTATCATAGCGAGCGCGGAGCCGCGAGGCGCTTGCGGCAGATGGTCGCCACTCCCGCAAGCCGTTTGGCCGACTTGCAACGCGCTGACTGGGGGCGCTTGTTGCGAGACGTGGCGGCACAGGCGGGCGTGCAGCTCACCGAGCAACAACAGGACGCCGTGCGCTCCGCCTTGACGCACAAGGTGAGCGTGCTCACCGGCGGGCCTGGGACGGGAAAAACCACCACGCTCCGTACCGTGATCGCGGTGTTGCGGCGCGCACAGCATCGTTTCATGCTTGCTTCCCCCACAGGGCGCGCGGCCAAACGGCTCAGCGAGGCCACCGGCGAACCGGCACGCACCATCCACCGCATGTTGGGCTACAAGCCCGCCGAACGCGGCTTTTTGCACAACGCGGAAAATCCGCTGCAAACCGACATGGTGATCGTGGATGAGGCTTCCATGATCGACTTGGTGTTGTTCTACAATTTGCTGAAGGCTATTCCGCCGGAAACGCACTTGCTGCTGGTGGGAGACGTGGATCAGTTGCCGAGTGTGGGCGCGGGGAGCGTGCTCAACGATGTGATACGCGGTGGCGTGGGGCCGGTCACGCGGTTGGAAGTGATCTTCCGCCAAGCCGCGCACAGCCTGATCATTGCCAACGCGCACCGCATCAATCGCGGGGAGATGCCCGATCTTTCCAACCAGGGCGGCGACTTCTTTCTTTTCCCCGCAGAAGAGCCACAAGCTGCCGCCGAGATGCTGGTGGATGTGGTGACTCACCGCATCCCGCACCGTTTTGGGTTGGACCCGCTGCGCGACGTGCAAGTGCTCGCACCGATGTATCGGGGGCCGGTGGGCGTGAACGCGCTCAATGATGTGCTCCAAGCCGAGCTGAACCCGAACCCGCGTGGGCGCAAGATCGAGCGGCGGCTTTTCGGGCGGCTCTTCCGCGTGGGCGACAAAGTGATCCAGATGCGCAATAACTACGACAAGGACGTTTTCAACGGGGACATTGGGCGTGTCCATGCGCTGGATATTGCTAATCAAGCGTTGACGGTGGTCGTGGACGGGCGTTTTGTGCAATACGATTGGGCAGAAGCCGACGAACTGACACACGCCTATTGCATCAGTGTACACCGCGCGCAGGGCAGCGAATACCCGTGCGTGGTTGTGCCCATCACCACACAACACTATATGATGCTCCAGCGCAATTTGCTCTATACGGCCATCACACGGGCGCGGCAATTGGTGGTACTGGTCGGTTCACGCCGCGCCATAGCGATAGCGGTGCGCAACAATCGCGTGGCGCACCGCTGGAGCGGCTTGGCTTGGCGTCTGCGCGCCGGTTAGGGGCGCGCAGCGTCAAAGAATGGGCGGCCTTCCATCGTAAAGATCGGCGTGGCCTGGTCTGGCGCTCCCATGGTGGCATAGTAGAGCGTCAAATTTCGGTCTTCGTTCTGCGTGAGGTAGACGAACGTTTCTTCGTCGGCCCACGTAAGGGCGGTTATGGCAACGTCCGGCGCGGGGAAGCGTTGCGGCGGTTGGCCCAGCTTCCCGCTCCACAGTATGCTATGGTACTCTTCGTCATAGCTTGCATATAAGAAGCGCTCACCTTGTGGAAACCAACGCAACGGGAAGTTCAGCGATGGTCTGGCGACGTACTCGACGGGGTCGGAGCCGTCCGATTCAGCGACCATCAGCGCGGTGGTTGTGCCTTCGGGCGTGGCGCGCGTAATCGTGTAAAGGACATGCTCACCGTCCGGAGAGAAGATCGGTTCCCAGATCAAATTAGCTTGCACCGTGCCGAGCAGCTCGGCAGGCGAGCCGGGGACAACGTCGAAGAGATCCACCGGCCCCTGCTCTTCTTGCAAAGCCAGGCGCGGGATGGCGGTGCGCACATGGCCGTTCGGCAGCCAAACGACTGTCGGATACCACAACCATTCGCTGGCTGTGGAAACGTGAGAAAAGCGTAAACCGGGATCATAGGCGCCGGTCTTGGTGTTGTAAAAAGCAATGTGCCCGCTCCTCTGTCCGTACCCGCCGGAAGAGGCCAACGCGATCCAGGGATTTTCGGGGTCGGGAGGAAAAACTACTGCGCCGCCTTGACCATCCGGCAACAAAGGCACGTACTCGCCACTGGCTACGTCCCAGTGCCACAAGTCGTCGGCGGGGTTGAAGCCCAGCGGGGTGTCGTGGCCCGTGTTAAAGTAGAGCGTGGCGCCGTCCTTTGACCAGCGCCAACCGTCCGTGTCGCGGATGTCTACCAGCGGCTTTTCGGCCACTTTGATCTGCCCGACCAACGGGTAAAGCAAGCGCCCATCCGCGATAGAAACCATCCACACGTGCTGTTTGTAGTCTTCCACAATGTCGCTGGCGGGCGCGCGATAATGGAAGAGCACGCGGTCGCCCTGCGGGGAAATTTGCAATTCCGACGGGTTGGCGATGTTGTAAAAAGGAATGCGACGGGGTTGGTCGTCGCCTTCCTGCCACAAATAGAGCGTGTTCCAGTTGGCCGCCACCACGACAAGCCGCCCGCTGGTTTGGGCGCGGGCCTGGGCCGCCACGCCCGCTAACAACATCAGCACGAGCGCCGCTGCAAAAACGGCGCGCCCCCACCACACCCCCCACCTTTTCTCGTTCATTGGCTGCCTTTCTTATACTATTCCTCCAATGGTTTGCGCCCGACAAAAGCGCTCATATACCCTTCGTCGCGTGCCAGAAGCACTTCCCAGCCCGGGAAGTAGCGCAGCAGCTCGCCCAGCGCCAGCATGTGCGCGCGCGGCGCTTCGGGATGCCGTTCGGCGTGGCGGACGTTGCGCGTTTCGTAGATCACCAGGCCGCCGGCGCGCACCCTTTGGCGCATGGCAGGGAAAAGACGCCGGTCCAGGAAGCGGAAAACGACCACCACGTCATAAGCGTAAAGGGGCAAGGTAAACTCGTCCAGGTCGGCCTGGATGAAGTTCACACCGTGCAGCCCGCGCCGCAACATTTCGGCGCGCGCCTGGCGCAGTGCGTTGAAGCTGATGTCGAAAGCGTCCACCGTGTAGCCGCGTTCGGCCAGCCAAAGCGCGTCTCGCCCCAGGCCGCACGCCAATTCCAACGCGCGCGCGCCGGAGCGTGGCGGCGGCACGTACTCCATAAGCAGCGTGTGCGGCCCGCGCAAAAGCCCCGCGCGCGGCGTCCTATAGCGCCGCTCCCAACGTTCACGGTCGGAGCGTGCCATCGCTCAGCGCCCCAGGTAAAGCGGTGTGTAGGCGGCCACGTCCGGCACGGCGGCGAGCGCCTCGTCGTCCCCCGGCAGCGCGGCCATGTGCGGGTGCCGTGATTGCATACGATGGACGTGGTAGGCGTCGCGCACCTGTTGCCAATCCGGTGAGCGCCAATTTTTCGGCAAGCGCAAAAGTGCCGCGATTGCTTGCACACGCTGTCCTGCTGCGCTCTGCCACAGATCGGGTGCACCGCCGAGCAAGGCTTGCGCCTGCGCTTCGTCTGCATCCTGGAAGCGCCCCAGCAACTTACGCCCCAAACGGCCCATCAGCTTTTCGGTTTGGCGCGCATCCACACCTTGTGCACGTGCCAACGCTTGCAGTTCCGGCGGCAAAGCGTCTGTGGATTGTGTTGTGTCTGCCGTTGTGTGGGCAAAAGCTGTGCGCAGTTCGTCGCGTGTGCGTCCTTCGGCCAAGTATGGGGAAAAGGCGTCGGGCGTTTCCTGACGTGAGCCATCCGCGAAAAGCGCCCATCCACCTCCCTCGCTGCTCAGCCAGGCATAAAGCAGGGGAACGCCCAGCCGTTGCTGCACGTCCGGCAAGGCGTCCTCGTCCGGCACACCGAGCACGCGCACCCATCCATCCCGCGCCGGTGCGATGAAAAGCCGCACGGTTTGGCGCAAATGTGGCGGTGTGCCGCTCCCGCCAGGGAAGGGATCATAAGGGGCGTAGCCGCGCGCGTTCAATGCGGTTTGCAACGCGGTTACGACCGGTGCGGCATCATCCAACGGCGCATAAAGCGCGTGCCAAGTGTTCACGGGGTGTCCTTTTCTTCCGCTGAATGGGGGGCGGAGGCTTTTTCGGAGGCTTCGTCTTTTCGCTGACGGTAGATCAGCAATTGGGTGAGGGGCAGAAAACCCAGCCGCCGATAGAGCGCCGGAGGCTCTTGGGGCGGTGATAACGTGAAGATGAGGTCACAGCCTTGGGCTTCTGCTGCACGCACTCCCGTTGTCACCAATGCTTCTTCCAAGCCCATGCTTTCCCAATAGGGTTCGGTCACGACGGCTTCCAATTCCGCTACACGTCCACGCACACTGATACGCGCCGCCCCGAGCGGTGTTCCACGATACGCGGCCAACGCGAAAATGCGGTGTCCGGCAGCGGCTTGGCGTTCCAGCTCGGTCACCTGTGCTTGGTCCACCGGCGCGGTGTCGGTGCGGTAGTAGCCCGCCTGAAAAACGCGCAGCCATGTTCGCAGCGTTGAAGGCTCGTCGGCCAGCGATGCGGTCACGTCGTAATGAAATGTGTCTGGAAGCTGCCCGTACAACGATTCTCTGAAGGGGGCAGGGCCATAAAGTGGCCGATACACCAAGAGCTGCCAGGCGTTTTCCGGCTCCAGCCCCATGAGAGGCAATTGACGGCGGAAGGCTTCTGGGAAAAGCGCCGCTTGGAAGATGAGGCGCGGTGCACGCCCCAACAGTTCCAGACCGGCACAAGCATTGCGCAAATCTTCGTGGCGTACCCAGGCCACGCCTTTGTGCGGCGTGATGCAGTTGGCGGCGGGGGCAGGGTTGTTGGGGTGGAAAAGCACGTCCACCGTGCCGAGTTGCTCGACGACCGTGTGGGTTTCCAGCAATGCCGTGCGCCGAAATTCTTGGATGCGGCGCAGCAAGCGGCGTTCGTAACGATTGGGCATGTTCATCGTAGCGCGTGTGTATCCTTCTGATAGTTATCCTAGCACCAGTTTACAAGATTTCAGCGGGCGTGCCATGTTGCTTTGCCCACGCAAAGGCCACAGACGCTCTAGGACGCTTATGGTATAATGCCTCCGAAACGTTCGCTTACTTCGACCAACCAGGCCCCCGACGGGGCTTTTGTATGAGGGACTCATGCCGGATAATACGTTATTGGAAAAACTCACCGGAATCGAGGCGCGCTTCGACGAACTGGAACGTTTGCTTGCCAACCCTGAGGTGCTAAGCCAGTATGAGAAAGTCGTCCAGTATTCTCAGGAACGCGCCGAGCTGCAACCGGTGGTAGAAACGGCGCGCGCCTACCGCCATTTGCTTGACCAACTTCAGCAGGCCGAAGCGCTGCTCGGCGATCCCGATATGGCGGAGCTGGCCCGTGAAGAGGTTAATGCGTTGCGGGAACAAGTGCCGCAAAAAGAGCAA
>CAZZNC010000060.1:0-9876 GCA_964655405.1 uncultured Anaerolineaceae bacterium
CGGGCGTTTCGTGCCCAATATTACGATGGGGCCGATGGTGGTGGCAGCCGCACGCCGCGCCACAAAGCTGCCGCTGGACGTGCATTTGATGATCGTGGAGCCGGAAAAGCACATCGCGGCCTTTGCCAAAGCCGGCGCGGATCTCATCAGCGTACACGTGGAAGTATGCGCGCATTTGCACCGCGTGGTGCAACAAATCCGCCAGGCCGGAGCCAAACCCGCTGTGGCGCTCAACCCACACACGCCCGCCGTGCTGCTCCAAGAGATTTTGCCCTTCGTGGATATGGTGTTGGTGATGACGGTCAACCCAGGCTTCGGCGGGCAATCGTTCATCAGCCAGACGCTGGGGAAAATCCGCGCCATTCGGGAAATGATCCAAGCGGGAGGCTGGGACGTGGCGATTGAGGTGGACGGCGGCATCGGCCCACAGACCGCGCCACGAGTGGTAGAAAGCGGCGCGAGCGTGTTGGTAGCAGGCACGTCGGTCTTTCGCGCGCCGGAAGGCGTCCACGCTGCGATCCAAGCGCTGCGCGCAGCAGCCGAGGCCGCCCAATGAAAAAGCCAGCGCAAAAGGCTGGCTCTTTTTCGGGCGTGCAAAACGGGCTAAGTTTAGCCTTCTTTGCGCATCTTGACATCTTTGCTCATGGTACGGATGCAGCGAGCGCACACGTATTTGCTGACCAAGTGGCCGTTTTCCATCACCTTGATCCGTTGGATGTTGGGCTTAAACTTCCGCTTGGTACGGCGCATCGAGTGGCTCACATTGTGCCCAAATTGCGGGGACTTGCCACAAATCTCACACTTAGCCATAACGCTGCCTCACACCGGTTGAGTCCTAACAAGCGCAGGCCATGCTACCATAGAGACCACTGTTCTGCAAGGGTAGCTATCATGTACAGAGAAAACTACAGATGACGACGAACGAAACGCCACGCGGTAGGATCGAAATTTCCACCAACGCCATTGCCACGCTGGTCAGCCATACCGTGCTCCAAACTTATGGCGTGGTCGGAATGGCCGCACCTAACTTGGCTTCGGACATCGCTGCCAGCCTCACACGCGACCCTAACCGAGGCATCCAAGTTCGGCAAGAAGATTCTCAGATCGTGATTGATATCTATATCATCATCGAACACGGCACGCGCATTGCTTCGGTTGCCAACAGCCTGATCAACAGCGTGCGCTATGCCGTCGAGCAGCGTATCGGAGTGCCCGTAGGCCAAGTCAACGTACACGTGCAAGGCCTGCGCGTCAGCCGCACCGAATAAAGGCACAATATCTCGCCATGGCCCAAAACGCATCCACCCCACCCCACGAACGCGCCGTTTGTGACGGCGAAGCACTCAAACGACTGGCCGCCGCCGGACGCAACTGGCTGGATAGGCACCACGCCACCGTCAACCAACTGAACGTTTTCCCTGTGCCGGACGGCGACACCGGAACGAACATGCTGATGACCATGCGCAACGCTGTCAAAGAAGCCGAGCGCGACGGCTCTAACCATGCCGGACAGGTCGCCGCTCTGATTGCGCACGGCGCGATGATGGGTTCGCGCGGCAATTCCGGCACCATTCTTTCACAGCTTTGGCAAGGCTTCGCGCACGTGCTCAAAGAACAAGAAACGCTCAGCGCCGACTTGCTCGTGCGCGGGCTGCGAGAAGCCGCAGAGACCGCCTATCGCGGCGTGGTGCAACCCGTCGAAGGCACCATCCTCACAGTGGCGCGCGAGGCCGCCAAAGAAGCCGAAGCCGCCTACCCCGAAACGCAGGACATGATCGCGATCTTGGAGCGGGTCGTCGCGCGTGCCAAAGATGCACTCGCCCGCACGCCGGAAATGCTGCCCATCCTCAAAAAAGCGGGCGTCGTAGATTCCGGCGGCAGCGGCTTGGTTTACATCCTGGAGGGGATACTGCTTTACTTGCAGGGTGAAGAAATCACCGTCGAGCACGAATTGGCCGCCGAAGCGGTCGAGGACCTGGCCGCCGCCCTAGCACCCGAAGACGAAATGGGCTACGGCTACGACGTGCAGTTTATCCTCCAGGGTGAAAACCTCGACGTGAACGTCGTGCGTTCCGCCATTGACCAGATGGGCTGGTCAACGCTGGTAGTGGGCGACGAACGCGCGATCAAGGTGCACGTTCACGTCCACGACCCGGGCATCCCAATCAGCTACGCGGTGAGTTTGGGTGCCATCAGCGATGTGGTCGTGGAAAACATGCAAGAACAGTTCCACGAATACGTGCGCGAGCGCGCCGCCGAGCAATCCGAAAGCGAACCCGAGATCGCCGCGCCGGAGCTAAACACAGACAGCATCGCGGTCGTTTCGGTGGCTTCCGGCCAGGGCTTGGCGCGCGTTTTCCGTCAATTGGGCACCGCGCAATTGATAGACGGCGGACAAACCAACAACCCCAGCACCCAAGAAATCTTGGACGCGATCCAACGTACCCCTACGCACAAAGTGATCGTGTTGCCCAACAACAAAAACATCATCCTGGCTGCCGAGCAAGCAGCTCGCTTGGCGACCGACCAAGAAGTGATTGTCATTCCCACGCGCACCATGCCGCAAGGCATCGGCGCGATGTTGCCCTACGACACCAACGGAGACTTCGAAGCCGTTGCCGAAGCTATGCGCCAGGCCAAAGACGAGATCACCACCGGTGAAGTAACCACCGCCACCCGTAGCGTGGAACTCAACGGCGTGAGCGTGCAAGAAGGGCAAATCATCGGCTTGGTTGATGGTGCGCTGGCGGTGGCAGGTAACAACATCGGCCAGGTACTCAAAGACTTGATCGCGCAGATGTGCGCGGACGATTGCGAGCTGATCACGCTTTATTATGGAGAAAACGTGCAAGAAGGGGAAGCACTTGCCTTGATGGAAGAACTCAGCGCGCTCTACCCCGAGCCGGAGTTCGAGTTGGTTTACGGCGGGCAAGCCCACTATCATTACATCGTCAGCGCGGAATAGTACCGCTGCACGTCCGAATGTGTTGCAGGCGGGGAGGGATGAGCACGTGGGCAAAGTCCGAATTGTAACCGACAGTTCGGCGCATTTTCCACGCCCTGAAGTCACGCAGCGCCACAACATCTACGTTGTGCCGCTGCTGATCCATCTGGGCACTCAAGCGTTCCGCGAAGGCGTGGACCTGGAAGCTGCCGATTTTTTCCACTTGCTGGAGCGCAGCAGCATCCGCGCCACGCTTTCCGCTCCGTCCGTGGACGAATTCAGCGCCGTTTACCAGCGAGTACACCGTGACACCGACCAAATTCTCTCTTTGCATATGTCCCGTCACATGAGCAAGGCTTGGGAACATGCGCGCGCCGCCAGCCAAACCCTGCTCGGACGCTGCGATATTGCCGTGGTGGACTCGCGCACCACGTCGGTGGGGCTGGCAATCTTGGTGGAACTGGCCGCCTACCTGGCCGAACAGGGTGCTTCGCTGGACGAGATCGTGCATGTGGTGCGAGCCACGCTGCCGCATGTCTATTCCGTCTTCTACGTGAACTCGCTTACCTATTTGCGCTACAATGGACTGCTCAGCGAAGCACAAACCATCCTGGGAACGATGCTCAGCATCAAGCCGTTTTTGACCATCGAGGAAGGGGAGCTGATCCCGATGGAAAAAGTGCGCACACAGTCCCAGGCACTGGACAAGTTGATGGAATTTGTGACGGAGTTTATCGCTCCGGAACGGCTGGTGATTCTGGAAAGCTCCTCACGTCCCACCGAACGCGCCCGCCAGATCCAAGAGCGCCTGTCCCTGGAATTCCCCGAGCGTCCCATTTCAACGGTACTTTATGGCCCCAGCCTGGCGACGTTGATCGGGCCGGACGGGCTGGGAGTTGTCGTGCACGAAAACCCCGACGCTGCCGAGGACGAAAACTGATGCGCCCCATCGTGATCATGACGGACAGCACGTACGACCTTCCCAAAGCATGGGTGCAACGCCATGACATCCGCGTCGTGCCGACGTACATTCAGTTCAGCACAGAAAGCTACGCGGACGACGGCGTGCAAATTACGCGCGCGGACTTTTATCGCCGCATCGTGGACGCCCCCATTTACCCGACCACGTCCGCGCCGCCGCTGGGCCAAACGCAACAGATAATGGCCCGTGCGCTGGACGAAGCCCAGCACGTGATCGCGCTCACCGCGCCGGCCAAGCTCAGCAGCATCTACAACGTATTTCGGCTGGCCGCCGAGGCCCTAGAACCGGAGCGCGTTACCTTGATCGACGGCACGCAGCTCAGCATGGGGTTGGGCTGGCAAGTGCTCGCCGCCGCAGAAATGGCCGAGGACGGCGCTTCTCCCGACGAGATCGCCGACGCTGTGCGCGCCATGCAGTCACACACACACGTCTGGGCGGCGCTCTCCAGCATCCAACCGCTGCGGCGCAGTGGACGGGTTGGCTGGGCGGCAGCGTGGCTCGGCGACTTCTTCAAGATCAAGCCCATTATCCACCTGTACGATAGTGAGGTACACTCAGCGTCGCGTGTACGCACCACGCGCCGCACCTTTGATACACTTGTCGAATTCGCGCGCGCGGCTGCCCCTTTTTCCCATCTGGCGATCCTGCACACCAGCAACCGAACTGGTGCCCAACGTCTCGGTGAAACGCTGGCGGATTTGTACCCCCTGCGTGAAGTGATCACCGTCGAAGTGACGCCGGTCATCGGCGTACACGTAGGAGCCAACGGGCTGGGGCTGGCCGTCGTGCGTAAATCGTGAACAGGACAAAGCAACTTATGCCTTCGGCGTTGGAAACTCTGGTCAAGATATTGAAACTGGAACAAGAAATCGGCTACAAAAACACCGCCGTCATCGGCGGGTTGGATTCGTTCGCCGAGCGCTGGGCGCATGACGCCCACCAGCAAGCCAAACGTCCCGAACATCACCAGCTTGTCGAAGAGCTGGAACGCTATTTGCATCAGTACGGAGAGCAAAGCGCCCCCAAAGCCCGCCACGAGGCGATCAAGTATATGTTAGGGCGCATCATGGGGCGCATTCCTGCACCGCCTGACCTGCCCCCGTCCACGTATGCGTCCCAAGAACAGCCAACCGCGCCGTCCGTGCCGCAAAAACGCGCTTCCACGCCCAAGCAGAAAGCCGCCCCGCCCAAAACTGTCGCGCCGCCGCCGCGTTTTCACCCGCCGCGCCGACACTACAACGCGCTGGAAGCGCAAGAAGCCGTCGAGCGCTATGCTGCGCTGCAAGCGCCGGTGACCACGCTGCCGCGCGTGGGCGAGAAGATGGCGCAGCGCTTGGAAAAGCTCGGCATCCGCACGGTGGCGGACATGCTCTTTTATTTTCCCCGCCGCTACGACGATTACAGCCAACTACGCACGCTCGACCGGCTGCGTCCAGGCGAAACCGTGACGGTAATCGCAGCGGTGCGCACGGTGAAGCACCGAGTAGCTCCGGGCAAACGTTCGTATCTTTTCGTGACGGTGGACGACGGGGCGGGGCTGCTCAACGTGGCCTTTTTCGGCCAGCCCTGGCTGCAAAAACAGTTCAAAGTGGGCGGCATGGTGGTCTTGAGCGGCAAGGTGGAGCTTTTCCGCGGCCAGCTCACCATGACCAACCCCGAATGGGAAATGTTGGAGCGCGAAAATCTGCACAAGGGGCGCATCGTGCCGGTTTATGGGCTGACACGCGGCATGTCGGCGCGCACCATGCGCCGCTTGGTGCGCCAAACGGTCACACAGTGGGCCGGACGCATCCCCGAACATTTGCCGCTGAGCGTGTTGGAACGCGCCGAGCTGGCCGACTTGAGCTGGGCGCTGCAACAAATCCACTTTCCGGATTCCTTCGAGGCGCTGGAATACGCCCAACGACGCTTGACGTCCGACGAGCTTTTCGTCTTCCAAATGGACATGCTCGCCCAACGGCGCGCCTGGCAAGCTGTGCCAGGGCGACCGCTCGACGTGCCGGACGAGTGGCTAGAAGCAGCATTGGCTACCCTGCCCTACACGCTCACCGCCGCTCAACGTCGCGCCCTGAACGACATCCGCGAGGATTTGGCGCGCGACGTGCCCATGAGCCGTTTGCTGCAAGGGGATGTCGGCTCGGGGAAGACGGTCGTTGCCGCGTTGGCGCAGGGCATGACCGTTCACAACGGCAAACAAGCGGCGTTGATGACCCCCACCAGCATCCTTGCCGAACAACACGCCCGCACGCTCACCGAGCTGTTGCAAAAGCTGCCGGAAGGGGACCGGATCACGTTGCGGCTGCTCACCGGACGCACAAGCGCCGCCGAGCGCGAGGAAATTTACGCGGGGCTGGCCGACGGCAGCATCCACGTTGTGGTGGGCACACACGCGCTGATCCAAGAAGGCGTGCAATTCCACGATTTGGCGTTGGCCGTGATCGACGAACAACACCGCTTCGGTGTGGAACAACGCGGCGCACTGCGCAGCAAGGGCACACATCCGCACATGCTGGTGATGACCGCCACGCCCATCCCGCGCACATTGGCGCTGACGCTTTACGCAGACTTGGATTTGAGCATCATTGACGAGTTGCCGCCGGGACGCACGCCTGTCGAAACGCGCGTGATTTCCCCATTGGAACGCGAACACGCCTATACTTTCATCCGCGCACAGATCGAACGTGGACGGCAAGCGTTCATCATCTACCCACTGGTGGAAGCGTCCGAAGCGTTGCAAGAACTCGGCGCGGCCACCGAACAATACGAACGCCTGCAAACGGAAATTTTCCCCGATCTGCGCGTGGGGTTGCTGCACGGGCGCATGTCTCCCAGCGACAAAGAAACCATCATGGCCGATTTTGCGGCGGGCGCGCTGGATATTCTGGTGGCAACGGCAGTGGTAGAAGTGGGCGTGGACGTGCCCAACGCCAACGTGATCTTGATCGAAAGCGCGGAACGTTTCGGGCTGGCCCAGTTGCACCAGTTCCGAGGGCGTGTGGGGCGCGGAGAGCACAAATCGTTCTGTCTGCTCGTGAACACGAGCAATGCCGACGAAGCCACCCAACGCCTGGCAGCCATCGAATCCACGACCGACGGCTTCCAACTGGCCGAGTTGGATTGGCAACTGCGCGGGCCTGGGGACTTGCTCGGCGTGCGACAAAGCGGCATGACACGCTTCCGCATGATCGAACAGATCAACGCGAAACTGGTGGAGCTGGCGCAACGCGAGGCGCGCACCGTCTATACAGAAGACCCGCAGCTCCAACAACCCGAACACGCGCTATTGGCTCAAAAATTGCGCGGGACCAACCAACTTGCCGAGATCAGCTAAGCTATCAAGCGGCCTTCTCCGGGGGCAAAAACGCGATGATTACCCCAAAAGCCACGATTCTCTATGTCGAGGACGACAAAGACAGCCAAACACTCGTCCATCGTATCTTGACGCACAAAGGTTACCGTGTGTTGATCGCACCAACCGGCTTGGACGGGCTGGACATGGCACGCCAACATCATCCAGACTTGATCCTGACCGATATCAACTTGCCGGACATCAGCGGGCGCGAGATCACCGACCGACTGCGCACCGATCCCAAACTCTGCACGGTGCCCATTGTGGCGGTCACCGCCCAAGCTCACGATTTCGAGCGCCGCAAAACGCTTGTGGCGGGGGCAAACGGTTACATCACCAAACCGATCAATTTGCGAACATTGGTGCGCACAGTCGAAGAGTGCTTGGCCGGACAATTCGTCACGCCAACCATTGACAATCCGGAAGAAGCACGCAAGGCGTATCACCGTGAATTGATCGAACGGCTGGAAACCACCGTCCGCGAGCTGGAAACACACAACCGTGAATTGCAGCGGCTCGACCGGCTGAAAGACGATTTCATCCAGCTAACCGCCCACGAGCTGCGCACGCCGCTAACCACCGTTTACGGCTACAGCCGGCTGGTACAAACGTTGCCCACCGTACAGCGCCTGATGGCCGAAGATCCGGAAGCCCGCGCCACGCTCACCGGCCTGCTGGCCGCCATCGAGCGTTTGCACGCGGTGGTAGACGAAATCGTCGTCGTTTCGCGCATCGCCTCCGGACGGGTGGACTTGCGGTTGGCTTATACCAACCTGGCAGAAATCATCCGCCAAGCCATTGTGGACTATACTCCGGTGATGACCCAGCGCGCTTTACGGCTGCAACTCACAGCAGAAGAGTGGAAAATCCCGCTGGTGGCCGACAAGCAATTGCTGGAAATGGCCTTTAGCAACTTGCTGGGCAACGCCATCAAGTACACGCCCGACGGCGGCGTGATCACTTTGCGCGCACAACGCATTGGCGACCCCACCACGCCCTACGTGCGCATCGTCTTCCAAGATTCCGGCATCGGGATTGCCCCCGAAGATCAGCCCTATATCTTCGACCGTTTCTATGTCACAGGCGACACGCAGCTTCACTCCACCAGCAAAGCCGCTTTTCGAGGTGGGGGACTGGGGTTGGGGTTGGCGATCTGCAAGGGCATCGTGGAAGCCCACAAAGGGCGTATCTGGGTGGAAAGCGCCGGACGCAGCGAAGCCAAGCTCCCCGGCAGCACATTTTACGTCGAGCTGCCGCTCACTTTGCGACTACCCGACTAGGCCCGCCCCTCAAACCCTCACCTACACACTTGCACACTTGCCCAGGGGCTGTAAAATTCCAGCTAGATAGACCGATCACCTTATGAGGGCACAACCATGAAAACCCGGGTCTGTCCGGTGTGCGGACATGAAAACCTACAGCGCGCGGTCTTCTGTTTCCAATGCGGCACCCAATTGGAAGCAAACACCGCCGCGCACGGTGTCCACCACCAACGCCTCCACACCGAAGAAACAGCGCCCGCCATCGCCGACCCCAGCGACACGCCGGAAGCGCCCGTGATCTGTTTGCGTTGTGGCACACCCAATCAGCCGCTGGCTCGCTATTGCATCGGCTGCGGAGCACCGCTCACCGTGCCGGTGGAAAACAACCCCGACCAACCCGTTCCCCGTGTCAGCGCCATTTCGGACGTAGGCCGTGTGCGCGGAAACAACGAGGATCGCGTCGGGCTATGGGCTTATCAAGGGATCGTGCTGGGCGTCGTGGCAGACGGCATGGGCGGCGCCGCGGCAGGCGAAGAAGCCAGCCGCCTGGTCATGGAAACCGTGCAGGCGGAATTCTTGAGCGCGGTGCGCGGCAGCGAAACACTGCACACGCTTTCCGACGAAGAGATCACCGACAAATTGCGCACGACCGTTCGCCGCGCCAATCGCGCCATTTTGGACCAGGCCGAAGCCCATCCGGCGTATCAAGGCATGGGCACAACCGTCACAATGGCCTTCGTGCGCAGCCCGCATGTGATCATCGCCCACGTAGGGGACAGCCGCGCCTATCTTGTCAACGGCCAAAACGGTTGGATTAACCAAGTCACCGACGATCACAGCTTTGTCGAAGCGCTCTTGGCTTCTGGACACATCACCAACGAGCAGGCCGCCATACACCCTATGCGCAACGTACTTTACCGCGCGCTCGGACAGGTCGAAGATATAGAAGCCGATCTTTACAGTCGGCAACTGGCGGAAGGGGATTGGTTGGTGTTGTGTTCAGACGGGTTGACGCGCCATGTGAAACCCTTTGAGATTGCCCAACTCGCCACGTGCAGCACTGCGCCCGTAGAAGCAGCCCAAGCTCTGATCGATTTAGCCAATCAGCGAGGCGGAGAAGACAACATCAGCGCGGTAGTGATCAAGATGTCTGGCCCTGAAGCGCTGGCAGAGCCTCAGCCCGACGACGCGCCCCCAGATTCCTTGGACGACTGATCGGCTTCCAACACGCGCTTCAACGCGATCTCGCGGGTTTGCACCTGTTGCACCATCTGCACAAAAGTCTGGATCAGTGTTTGGATCTCCGCGTCGGTTTCGGCTTCCGGCAACGTTTGCATTC
>CAZZNC010000061.1:0-9862 GCA_964655405.1 uncultured Anaerolineaceae bacterium
TCTCGCCGCGCTCCCATGCCAACAACCCCGTGTGCGCAGCCTCACCGTACACAGTCAGACGAAAACGGTAACCGCCGCGATGCCCTATCGTCACATTGGCGTTTTCCGGTTCAGCCACAATAGCCGCCGTGCCGCGCAAGCCATGTTCCAACAGATACGCCGTGCCGAAGCGCGAATAGGCGCCGGATTCCTCGTCCACTGCAAAGGCCAAGTGCAAATCTCCGTCGAGTTGCACGCCGACTTCCAACAGCGCCTTGGCGACGTAAACAAACATACTCAACGAGGCTTTCATATCCAGCGCGCCCAGCCCATACAGCCGCCCGTCGCGGATCTCGCCCCCAAAGGGATCATACGTCCAATTGGGGTTGGGCATGACGGTATCCATGTGGCCGTTGAGGATCAAGGCGCGGTCATGAGCGCGGCCCGGCAATGTGGCGGCGACGTTAGGCCGTTCCTCAGAAACACCCACATAAGCGGGCGTTGTGCCGATGGCGCGCAGTTTGGCGTGGATCAATTGGGCCACTTCTCGCTCGATAGGATCGTGCGGGGCGGACGTATCAGGTGTATAGGGGTTGGCGCTGCGTGCGCGGATGATGCTTTGCAGGAACGCGACTTGGTCGTCCCAGTTCCGTTGGATGGCCTCGTCTAAGGGAGCAAAACGCGGGTCGCTCATAGGTAGCCTTTCCGGGATGAGTGCGTCTGCAAGAAAGCGGCTCGGTTTGTGCTGAGCACGCTCGACAGGTGATATTCTGCTGATCCATTGTACGAATGTACACCACTTTTGCCTATGTGACTTACGTCGTGCATTAGCGCCCGTCGGGGCGCCCCGTGCATCCCTTTGTGTCGGGCCATTTTCCCTCGCCAACCGGTTGCCAAAAGCTCTGCGAATACCGTAAGATCAATGCAGGCTCAAGCGTTTGGCTGGGTCGCACGCCGTATCGTACAAGGAGACGCCTATGACCGAACCACGTGAAGTTTCATGTGTTCAAGCGGCACGGGGGCCACTGGCTTCCGCGCCGGAGCCGGAAGTTTCGGAAGCAGTCACACCATCCAAGGAGGTCAAAATGATCGCACATGTAGGAAAGCCCGCGCCGGACTTCGAGGCTATGGCCTACCACCAGGGCAGTTTTAAGCTGGTCAAGCTCTCGGACTACGAGGGGCAATGGCGACTGGTCTGCTTCTACCCTGGAGATTTCACCTTCGTTTGACCGACCGAACTCGCGGCAGTTGCCGCTGCACATGACGAATTGAAAGCGCTGGGTGTGCAAGTTCTTTCCCTCAGCACAGACAGCCACTTTACCCACAAGATTTGGCATGAGGAAGAACTTTCCAAGATGGTTGAGGGGGGCATCCCCTGGCCGATGCTTTCGGACGCCGGTGGCCGTATCGGGACAATCTACGGCGTGTACAACGAAGAAGCCGGCGTGGATATCCGCGGACGTTTCTTAGTTGATCCAGACGGCGTGATTCAGGCAATGGAAATTTTGACCCCGCCGGTGGGCCGCAACGTCCACGAGCTAATCCGCCAGATTAAGGCGTTCCAGCACGTGCGTGCCACCAAAGGCAAAGAAGCGACACCCGCCGGCTGGCAGCCGGGCGATCCCACGTTGAAAGTGGGGCCGGACTTGGTCGGCAAAGTATGGAAAGTGTGGAAGCCAAAGAAATAGCGGCTATTTCCCAACACAACCGAATGACACGACGGGACACGGAAACGTGTCCCGCTTTTTGTGTACTTTCCGGTGCGCATCGGCACAGAAAGACCTTCGGCTCGTCAACGAAAACACCCGCACCCGAAAAAAAAGGACCGCCCGCGCGGTCCTTAGCATTTGAGTTGGACAAAAATGGGGAAGAGATGCTCTAGGGTAAGCGGGATTTGGGCCGGGAGCATGTCCAACTCAAGTGTTGAAACCATCATAACAAGCAAATTCATATCGTGCATATTACAAAAATGACCTCTAACAATTGCGATCAATTTATTGACAGATCACAGGAAGCGCACGACCATGTATTTTCCCCTGCTCTTGACAAAAGGGCGCTGCCTGCGGAACGACGCGCAGAGTGAATGTGCCGCAAACCAAACGCCCCGCTCCATCCACGAGCAGGGCGTTTCGATAGCTTCCTCACGGTGCGGACGCTCAGCGCGCCGGATGCACCAGCTTCACCGGACAACGCCCGTTCTGGATCACCTTTTGGGCCACGCTGCCCATCAACCAACGCGCCAAACCGGTGCGTCCATGCGTGGACATGACCACCAAACTGATCCCGTCTTCGGATTCGACGAATTCGCAGATCGCCTGCGCCGGATTGCTGGCACGGATGAGCACTTCACGCGCACGCAGTCCTTGCTGACGCAGCGCGTTGCGCAACGAAACCAACCGATCTTTGACTTCGTCATAGGCTTGTGCTGCGATCTGGTGCTGTCCCGCAAGTGCCCATTGGTCGGCGTAGTCGCTGCCTTTGGGCTGGTACACATGCAACAAAATCAGCTCGGCATCGTGGACACGCGCTATTTCCGACGCACGGGGAATGGCGCTTTCCGACCAGCCCGAACCGTCCAGGGGAACGATGATCTTTTGGTACACGGGGCGCACCAGTAACAGCGGCACAGGGAAACGCGAAAGGGCTTGTTCCACCCCGCTGCCAAAAATCCAACGCATCATGTTGGTACGCCCTTGTGTGGACATCACCACGATGCTGACGCGCTCGGCGTCTATGAACTTGGTGAGGGCCTCATGCAAATTGGCAGCAGAAAACGTGTGCGTGCTGACATTGGCAAGGCCGTAGGGTTGCGCCGTTTTGCGCGCACGTTCCAGATAAGCGGTTGCCTCAGCTTCCGCCGTCGTGTCCGTGTCAGCGTCTGCGGGAGGTGGAGCTGCGCGGCGCAAATGCAAAAGCGCCAGCTCCGCTTGATGTTTGCTCGCCAGGTCGGCGCCAAAGCGGATGGCAAACTCCGCCGTAGCCGAACCGTCGAGCAAAACGAGCACCCGTGTATAGAGGCGGGCGGGAATGGTCATGCGTGCATCTCCCCGGCTCTTACAAAATCTGCGAGAGGAAGAGTTTGGTACGCTCGTGTTGTGGGTTGGTGAAGAAGTGTTCCGGTGTGCCCATTTCCACAATGCGCCCTTCGTCGAAAAGTACGATGCGGTCGGCCACCTCACGCGCAAAGCCCATCTCGTGCGTCACCACCAACATCGTCATGCCGCTTTCGGCCAGCTCTTTCATCACGTCCAACACTTCTTTGATCATCTCCGGATCGAGCGCGGAAGTCGGCTCATCGAAAAGCATGATCTTGGGCTGCATAGCCAACGCGCGCGCAATGGCTACACGCTGCTGCTGCCCACCGGAAAGCTGCCCCGGGTATTTGCGCGCCTGGTCGGGAATGCCCACACGCTCCAGCAATTGTAGCGCAATATCTTCCGCTTGACGGCGCGGCATCCGCCGCACGAAACGCGGCGCCAGTGTGATGTTGTCCAACACGGTCAGATGCGGGAAAAGGTTAAATTGCTGGAACACCATCCCAATTTCGCTGCGAATGGCGGCGATGTTGCGCACGTCGTGGCTGAGTTCGATCCCGTCTACGACGATCTGCCCTTCCTGGTGTTCTTCCAGGCGGTTGATGCAGCGGATGAACGTGGACTTGCCCGACCCCGATGGGCCGATGATGACCAGTACCTCCTGCGGCATCACTTCCAAATCCACGTCTTTGAGCACATGGAAGTTGCCAAACCACTTGTTGACATCGTGGCAAAGGATGATAGGTTCGTCGGCGTTTTGCTTTTCGGCTTGGTTCTCGGCCATAAGAATTATCCTCTAGCTGTGAGCTTACAGACGGCGCACGCTGCCGGCTCCGGACGTTTCCAGGCGGCGGCTGATGTCCGACATGGCGTAGCTGATGATGAAGTAGATGATGGCAACGAAGATATAGGCTTCGCGCTGATAGGGGCGATAGATCGGCTGTCCTTTGACGATCAGTCCCACGATACCAACCAGCTCGAAAAGCCCTACCAAAGCCACCAGCGACGTATCCTTAAACAGGCTGATGAACTGCCCCACGATGGCGGGGATCACTGCGCGCAGTGCTTGCGGCAGCACCACCAGCGTCGTCGTCAACAGCGGGTTCAGCCCCAACGCGCGCGCGGCTTCGATCTGCCCTTTAGGGATGATCTGCAAGCCGCCACGCACATTTTCCGCCAAATAGGCGGCGCTGAAGAGTGTCAGTCCGATCATCATGCGCACGGTCAGATCAATATCCGTCAGCGCAGACCAGAAGAACGGCACGATCAGCTTTGCCATGAACAGCACCGTGATCAATGGTACGCCGCGCACCGTTTCGATGAAGATCGTGCAAGTCCACTTGACCACGGGGAGGCTGCTGCGCCGCCCCAAAGCCAATGCAATGCCGATGGGGAACGAGGCCGTAATCCCGACGACGGTCAGCAGCACGGTCAGCAACAAGCCGCCCCACTGCCCGCTATCCACCAGCGGCAAAAAGCGCGACCCGGCAAAGCCTCGCAACACGACAATCGAGAAGGGGAACGCCAAAGCCCAGCCGATCAGTGCCCCGCGCCGCACTTTCCTCTCGTTCTTGCCCAACACACCGATCACCCAGCCGTCCACAAAAAGCAGCGCCCCGATGAGCAACGGCACGGTCAGACGATTGAAAAGCGGCACAAGTTGCAAGCTCACGAACTCACGAAACGAGCGCGCCCCTTCAAAGCGATACGCTTTTTCTTCGGCAAAGAGCGCGTTGTCCGCCTCCGGCGGATCACCGAAACGGATAGCCCGTTTGTCCGCCAAATCCTCCTGGCTAGAAAAAACTTCCACATTGTCTATGTGCAGCCAGGCATAACCGACCGGCTCGCCGGCCTCCTCGTTGCGCGTCACCTCCAACACGTACCAGTCGTCGGCGGGCAATGTGAAGCTCAGCGCACCGCCCGGGTTTTCCGCGTCGAACGTGGCCCGTACCGGCCCCGCGTCCGTCATCACCGGACGCAAGTGGTTATCCAGCAAGCGCACGGTGAACTGCATGTCGTAGGCGCTGAGGTCAACGTCGCCATCATGCACTTGCCGCGCCAGCGTAGACCAGCTCACACGCGACTTTTGCTCTACGAAGCCCACCAACGGGGCATCAACATCGGCGGGGGCGGTTTGTGGCTCTAATTTTACGGAGACTTCCTGACCGGCCAACCCTACGAAAACAAAGTTCGGCGGGGTTTTGCTGGGTTCGAGCAAGATATGGATGGTCGGTTCGGGAATGGCCGCGCTGACGATGGGCACCACCAAGATCACGGCCAAGCTCGCCAGCACAGCGATGAACACACCGCGCGCCACGCGCGCCCAAATGCCCAACCCCAAACCGGTGAGGAACACCAACGCCCCCGCGACCACTTCCAAACGCCACGTTTCGCGCCGGTCGTATGTGCCGCTGGTGAGCATCCGCAAATTGTTGTAAACGACAGCCCATTGTGCCGTGCGAATAGACCAGCTCAGCACCATATACAAAAAGCCGAAGATCACCACGCCGGTAAAAATCGTTGCCAGCGCGTTGATCTTGCTGCTGAACAAATTGCGGCGCAACCAACCTATCGGGCCAACTTCTACGATAGGGGGGCGACGGCTGGGCGGTGGTTCGGGCGGCGCAACAAAGAAAAATTCATCGTCAAAGGGCCGTTTCATGGTCACCGCTCCTTCAGCCGCATGGTGTAGTTGAGCATGTTCATCACCCCAGAGATAGCAAGGCTCATGCTCAGGTAAATCACCATCATCACCGCGAAGATCGCCACAGACTGGCTGGTTTGGTTGGAAACCACATTGGCAACATTGTAGACATCAAAGAAACCGATAGCTATCCCCAAGCTGGAGTTCTTGGTCAAATTCAAGTATTGATTGCCCAACGGCGGGATGATGAGGCGCAACGCTTGCGGCAACACCACCAAACGCAGCGTATCGGTGTTGTTGAGGCCCAACGCACGTGAAGCCTCGATCTGTCCGTAGGGCACAGCTTGGATGCCCGCACGCACAATATCCGCGATGAAAGCCGCCGTATAGAGAATGAGGCCCAACGTCAGCGCAATATATTCCGCCGAAAGTCGGTCGCCGCCTTCGAAGTTGAAGCCCTTGAGGTGCGGATATTGCACACCAAAAGGCTTGCCCGCCAAAAGCCATCCGATCACGGTGAAGCTGAGCAACGCCGCCAAGAACCAACGCATGGTATACGCACGTTGGCCGGTGTGTTCCTGAACGCGCAAGCGCCAAATCCACAACCCAATCCCCAGCGCCAGCCCCAACGCCACAGCCACATACAACACCCCAGCCGTGTCCGTGCCCTGGATGAGGGGGAAATTGATCGCGCGACGGTTGATGTACACCGGCCCGGGAAGTTTATACGAATCCCGCAGATTTTCCGGCACCACCAAGCGCATCCCGCGATAGATGAAGTACAGTTGCACCAACAGCGGGGTGTTGCGGAAAACTTCTACGTAGGCTTTGGCAACCGTGCGCACCAATAAGTTCGTCGAAAGTTCGCCGATGCCGATCACAATGCCCAGGAACGTCGCCCCGACCAGCCCAACCCCCACCACGCGCAACGTGTTTTTCAGCCCGATCATGAGCGCTTGGAGGTTGGTGGATTTGGAAGGTTCGAAATTGGACGTGCCCTCGGAGATCATCGTACCGAAAGGGCGTTCCAAGATATGAAAATTGATCGTCAGGTGGCTGGCTTCCAAGTTGTTGAGCAAATTGTGGATCAACAAATAGCCCGCCGCGACAACCAAGATCAAAAAAGCGATCTGGGCAATCACCTGGATAATGCGAATATCCCGCCAAAAAGGGACGGGAGCGTGTGCAGCGCGGTTGAATGTGGAGGGTCTGCCTTCTGCCATAAGTTTCCCCCCAGGCAAAAAGAAAAAGAACGATCCGCCCTAATTGCTTAGGGTGTTGAACGTATTTTCACGAGGTGGAAAAACGGATAACAGGGGGACGCAAGCACGGCCTGCGTCCCCCGAAGATCGTGTGCAGATGAACCTTAACGCCAGGCCGGCGCGTAGATCAAACCGCCGTCCGTCCAGAGACGGTTCAGGCCACGCTGCAATTCCAGCGGGCTATCCGTCCCCACGTTGCGTTCGAAGATTTCCCCGTAGTTGCCGACCGCGCGAATCACGTTCACCGCAAAGTCGTTGTCCAACCCAATGATCGAGCCACTGGCGTTGTCGCCGACACCCAAAAAGCGTTGGATACGCGGGTCGTCCGTACTCAGAAAATCGTCCACATTCGCCTGAGTGATGCCGAATTCCTCGGCAGTGAAGGTTGCGTAGACGGTCCAGTTCACCACATCCGCCCAACGCGCGTCGTTTTCCAAGTAGGCCGGCCCAAGTGGTTCTTTGGAGATCACTTCCGGCAACACAACGACTGCTCCAGGGTCGGCCATTTGCGAGCGCAAACCGGCCAACTGGCTTTGGTCAGAAGTCAACACGTCGCAGCGGCCTTCTTCAAAGGCGGCGCTGGTTTCGCTGGAATTGTCGAAGGGAACCAGTTCGTAGCTGAGGCCGCGCGAGCTAAGCGCCTCGGTAATGTTCAGCTCGGTGGTCGTGCCGGTCAAAGTGCAGATCGAAGCGCCGTCCAGCTCGTCCAAGCTGGTCACGCCCAAGTCCGCTTTCACCAGCAGCCCCTGGCCGTCATAGTAGGTGGTGGGCCCAAAGTCAATGCCGAATTCCCCGTCACGCTGAAGCGTCCACGTGGTGTTGCGGAAAAGCACGTCCACCTGGCCGGTTTGCAGCGCGGTGAAGCGCTCTTTGGCCGTCAGGGGCACAAATTGGAGGTTGTCGGCGGTCACCTCGCCGAAGATTGCAGCGGTCAAGGCGCGGCAGAAATCCACGTCGAAGCCGCTCCACTCGCCGCTGTCAGGATCAAGGAAACTGAAGCCGGGCACCTGGCCGTTTACACCGCAAACCAAATAGCCCCGGTCGCGGACGGTATCCAACAAGCTGCCGCCATCTTGCGCAAAGACGCTCGGCACGGCAAAGCTAACCAACATGACAACGATAAGCAGGACAGTGATTCTCTTCATGGTGTGTGTTCTCCTAAACGCGAACAACAAGGCGTTACAAGTACGTAACGCGAAAGCCAGAGAAAAAAAGCGCATTAAGTTTGACGATCCTCACTCGGACTCTCGGTAACCGAAACGATCTCCTTTCCCGCCTCATAGGCCGATTATTGCGACTTCACTTTGTGTAGCTCTTAACGCTCCTGGTTTATGTTTATCAATTTCTTTAACGTCTGTCAAATCAATTTGAATTGCTTTACCGTACCGTGCTTGATCTGTACTCCAAACATAGCCCATCGTGCACACATTCCACACGGTAGCAGATGCAACACAGCCGTTTCAGAACAGATGGGAACTGCGCCCAAATCGAGTCTCGTTGGCGACAAATGCAGGGGATGCAAACACAGCTCTTCCCCGCCGAACTTTGCTCCAACGGATAGGCGACCACTTAACTTAGTTTCAGTATAACGTGCGGTGTTTGCTTTGTGCTTGTGTAAATCCCACAAGCAAGCGTTTCGCTCAGCGTTTAGCCGTGTCCGGTGACGGCAAGTTGCACGCAATCTTGCAACACCGCTGCCGCCGTAACTTCGATACCAGCGCCCGGCCCCAGCAATGTCAGAGGATAGTGCGCGTAACGGTGGGTGGTGAATGAAACTTGGTTGAGCGTGTCGCGCAACTGCGCAGCGATGCGCTCGCCCACCATGCGCAGCGCCACGACGCCCCCCTGTGGGGAAATTTCAGCCATGTAGCGCGGTATGCCCGTTTGCGCGCCCATATAGGCGGCAAAGCCGGCGTTCAACTCGGGCAGGTGGGCCATAAACTCCTCAACCGACATATCGGCCATTTCCGTCGGATACAACGGGTTGACGCGAATGTCGCTCATTTCCAGCGACCAACCGGCCAACCGCGCCAAGATCAACGCTTTACGCGCCACGTCCATCCCGCTGAGGTCATCGCGGGGGTCGGGTTCGGTATAGCCCTGGGCGCGAGCGCTGTTTACCGCCGCTGAGAACGCTTCCCCATCTTCCAAACGGGAACAAATGTAGCCCAGCGTGCCGCTCAACGCACCTTCGATACGCTGCACCTCGTCGCCCGTGTCCACCAAATAGCGTAGCGTGTTGACCACAGGAAGCCCTGCGCCAACGGTCGCTTCAAAGCGCGTGCGGGAGGACTCAAAGAAAACACGCGCGCCTTTCCATTCACCGGCCAAGGGACGCTTGTTCGCCAACACCACCCCGTACCCATTTTCCAACGCGGTTCGCAGCGGCGCTTCCATGCCGTCGGCGGCGGTGGTATCCACCACAAGGGCACGTTCTATGCCGTTTTCCAGCGCCCGCTGTATAATCTCCGCAGAGGTGATCCCACGCACAGCATCGGGTTGGTCGGCCAACGCATAGGATTGGTGCTTGGCGTCCAATGCGGCTTCGATGTCCTTTGTGGCAAGGCCACCGCTCGCAAAAAGTGCGCCAGAGCTATCGGCCAACGCGACCGGTTGCAGTTCCACGCCGTAGCGTTGTTCCAAAGCGGGGCGCGTTTGCAAAAGCTGTGTCAAGAACGCGCGACCGACGTTGCCAACCCCCAAAACGATCAATGAAACGTGGCGTGGTGCGGACATAGTCGTGCTCCTTGTGGTCGTCACCGGATTTTGATGGTGTGTGCGCGCACGCAAAGGGCGTTTGCGCGTGGAATGTTCTCTAAGCCTAGCACGCCCAAACGTAATTTTCAAACGCTAACCTTTGTGATAAATGCTATTAGCAGAAACTTTCCAAACCACAAGAACACACACACCACCGCGATTGAGCCTCGCTCAGGGGTGTGGTA
>CAZZNC010000062.1:0-9844 GCA_964655405.1 uncultured Anaerolineaceae bacterium
TACTTGGTTGACGGCAAAGTGCCACGAGCTGCGGTGCCCGTCGAGCTGTGGATAGCGTGTTTGGATGTGCTCAATCAGGTTTTCGAGCGTTGTCCCTTTCGGCACGCGAAAGGCGATCTCATCTGCGCCGACGGTCTCGCGCATACTGGCGAAAAAACGCACGGTGATGTTCACGTTCACTTACTCCCTGGCTGCGATGAAGGTTGTTTGGCAGCAGACCGACCGGCGAGCACTTGTGCTTTGAGCTGTCCGCACCCTGCCTGGATGTCCATCCCGCGCCGCACGCGCACCGTGCTCCCGATGCGATATTTGCGCAGCACGTCTTGGAATGCGGCTACGCGCTCTGGGTCAGAAGGATGTCCCTCGTAACCTTTGGTGGGGTTGAGCGGGATCAAATTGACATGACACTTCAGCCCCTGCAAAAGTTGGCCCAGTGTGTGCGCCTGGGAAACGGTGTCGTTTTTCCCTGCGATAAGCGCCCACTCGAACGTTACACGGCGTCCGGTCTGCTGAATATAATATCGCACAGCTTCCATCAGCTCGCCCAACGGCCAACGCTTGTTGACCGGAATCAGTTGGTCGCGTTCGGCGTTGGTGGCGGCGTGCAAACTGATAGCCAAACCCACTTGTAGCCCCTCGTTGGCAAAGCGGCGTATCTGCCGCACCAGCCCGACTGTGCTCAGCGTGATGTGACGTTGCCCGATGTTCAGCCCGTGCGGGTCATTGAGGCGCGCGACAGCCTCCAACGTGGCCTCGTAATTGTGCAGCGGTTCGCCCATGCCCATCAGCACCACATTGCTCAACCGCTCGCCTTGTGCTTCCAGTTGGCGGGCGAATTCCAATGCCTGGGCGACGATCTCACCAGCGCTCAGATTGCGCGCAAAGCCCATTTGGCCGGTGGCGCAAAACACGCAGCCCATCGCACAGCCCGCTTGCGTACTGATGCAGGCGGTGCGGCGGTTGTCATCGTAAGCCATCAACACGCCTTCGATCAGTTGCCCGTCCGTCAATTTCCACAGCCGTTTGACCGTTTCCCCGTCCGACGAATGCAGTTCGGTCACCGTCTCGAAAGGCAGCAAACGGAATTCGGCGTGCAGCCGTTCGCGTAGCGGGGCGGGCACGTTGCGCATGGTTTCGAATTCCGTCACCTTGTGCTGATAAATCCATTCCCACACCTGCCGCGCACGGTAGGCGGGATAGCCCCACAACGAGAGCATGGCGCTCAGTTCGGACAGGGAAAAGTCCAGAATTGCTTTTTGCATCGGGTGTTGACGCTCCTTAAGCGTTTAGCGTTGACGGGTGAGGCGGCGCAGAACCCACCACAGCAAGAGCAGCGCCAGCGTTGCCCCAACAGCCAGTGCCGTCAGCAAGCCCAGCGGCGCAAGTGTGACGGAGGTGCGTTCGGCGGGCGCGGGGGCGACGGTGGGACGCGGCGTGACGGTGGGCAAGCTGCCCGGAGGCCGTGGCGTGTTGGTGAGCGTGGGGTGAGCCGTGGGCGAGCGCTGCATGATGATTGCCGTTGGAACGAAATTGGCGGCGAAAGTTGGGGTGGCGCTGGGAGGCGGCGTGTTGGACGGTGTGCGCGTGGGTGGGATTGGCGTTTCGGTGGGGGTGGCGCTGGGCGTTGGCGTCGTTTCCAAGTAGGGCGTCCAGGCGGCGGCGCGTTCGGCGGCAGCGCTGAAAAGCCAGCGTTGCCACTGTGCCCAGAGCGTCGCGGCATCCGTGCCTGTGAGCGCGTGCAGCGCTGCGTCGAAGTCCTCGTGTTGCGGGATGCTTTGCGCCAACGTGAAGGGAGCTTCTGCGCCATAGCGGTCGGCCAGGTACAGCGCCAGCAAATAGCTTTCAGCGTCCCACAAGCGCCGTTCGGTGTAAAGTGCGTCGGGTTGAAACGCTTGGGCGAGCCGCTCCCATGTGTAAAGGGCATCGGTGCGGGCTGCGCTGCGGGCAAGTTCCAGCATGTCGAGGTGGGGATGTTGTTGATAAAGCTGGGCCAATCCGGCTGTGAACCAGTCGGGTACGGTGGTTTGTCCCCAGTAGGCGGCGTAACTGCGTCCCACCACCTCGCGGATGAGTAAATCTTGCAAAGCCGTGTAGCCAAACGTAGGGCGCTCGATGAAGATCACACCGGCCATTGTGTAAAGCTGCACGAAAGCGTCGCGCGAGCAAGGGAAAATCTTCCCGTCGTCGTGCGAGATGACCACCGAAACCATCTCGTCGGTTTCCTCGTCGCGTTTCTGTTGGCAGAACGTGGTCAGCGGATCGTAGATCACGAAGATGAAATTCGGCGGCGTGTCGATATGCGTTTCCACCAGCCGGTAGGTGCGCAATACGTCTTTGCGCAACATGACACCGGCCAAGCTGGGATTGAGCCAATGCAAGGTGAGCGGGGCGCTGCCTGCGCTGTGCCATTCTTCGTGTTGGTTGTCCTGGAACAGGATCGAAGCGGCGATGATGGAAACCATGCCGTCGTCGGTGGTGGCTTGCCAGGTGTATTCCAACGGCTCGAACGGTACGGGAACGGGGGGATCGTCAAGCATCCACTCAAAAAGAAATTGTGTACTGGCCTCGGTAGACTCGTCTTCCAGCCACGTTTCGTCCAGGTCAAGCGTGAAGGTGGCGTTGAGTCCGCTGGTTTGGTGGACGGTCAGGGAAAGCGCCGTCACCTCGTCGCGCGCGGCGTTCAGCCCCACAAAAAAGCGCAGCGCCGTTGGAAAAACGTTGTCTACACGATAGCCCCAAATCCGGTTGACTTCAGCAGTCGGCACGGACGGCATGGGGGATGCGCTCGGTGTTTGGCTTGGCGCGGGCGTGGTGGTGGATGTCGCGTTCTCTTGCGCCCAACTGACCGGCTGCGCCAACGTTCCTCCCAATATGCCCGCCATCAGCAATATTCCCAGCGCGAAGGTAAGGGGTTGGGAAAGTTTTTTCCGCATGGTGTTTGTCCCGTTTGTGTATACACTCCGGCTCTGATCCTAACACCAGATCGCTGTGCTGTCACCGTGTGCAAAGTAGAACAAATGTGTTATTATAAAGTCGGGCCGTCTGGCGGACTTCCCGCCACCGGTGTACACTGCTGATGGCAAACTTCCGCAATCCGAAAAAGATCAAGGACAGGGAATCTATGGGCGACAAAGGGCGAGAAAAGGCGCTGGAAGCGGCGCTAGACGACATCATCAAACGCTATGGTGATGGGGCGATTTTGCGACTGGGCGATGCGACGCATTTGCAAGTTGACGTGATCCCAACCGGCTCGTTGGCGTTGGATATTGCGCTCGGGGTAGGCGGGTTGCCGCGTGGACGGGTGACGGAAATTTACGGGCCGGAAAGCTCCGGCAAAACCACGCTTTGCTTGCACACCATCGCCGAAGCGCAAAAACGCGGTGGCATCTGTGCGTTTATTGACATGGAACACGCCCTCGATCCCGACTACGCCGAGCGCATTGGCGTCAGCATCGAGGATTTGTACATTTCTCAGCCGGATATGGCCGAGCAAGCGTTGGAGATTGCCGAGGCGTTGGTGCGCAGCGGTGCGCTGGATGTGATCGTGTTGGACAGTGTCGCCGCGCTGGTGCCGCGCGCCGAGCTGGAAGGGGAAATGGGCGACAGCCACGTCGGTTTGCAAGCGCGCTTGATGAGCCAAGCGCTGCGCAAGCTCTCCGGCGCCATCAAGCAGTCCAATACCTGCATGATCTTTACCAACCAACTGCGCGAAAAGATCGGCGTCATGTTCGGCAACCCCGAAACAACCGCCGGCGGACGTGCGCTGAAGTTTTACGCCAGTGTGCGGCTCGACATTCGCCGTATCCAAGCGATCAAGGCGGGCGGCGAGGTGGTCGGCAACCGCACGCGCATTCGCGTTACCAAGAACAAAGTGGCCGCGCCCTTCCGCGAAGCCGAATTCGACATCATGTACAACGAGGGCATCAGCAAGGTGGGCGACATTTTGGACATTGCCACGGCGTTGGGCGTGATCGAAAAACGCGGCGCATTCTACCGCTATGCGGGCGATCTGATCGGCCAGGGACGTGAAAACGCCAAACAGTTCCTGCGAGAAAACGAACCTATCGCGCTGGAAATGGAGAACATCATCCGCTCCGAGTACGGATTGACGCCGTTGGACGACGCCCCTGCCGAAGAAAGTTAGCTTTCTGACGCGCTCGTTTCCATGTCGCTGTGTGTGATGAGCCAGGCCCGCGCTTCTTGGGTCTGGCTTTTTGTGTCGCCTGTGCCGCCATAAGTGGCGTGGCGTTGCACCGCCTCGGCGAAGTCGAAAACCGCGCGCACGTCCTCCGCGAACACGTCCGAAACGCTGCGGAAGTCCGCCAGCGTCAGCGCGGAAAGCGACACGCCGCGCGCTTCCGCCAGCCGCACGATGCGCCCCGCCAGCCCGTGCGCCTGGCGGAAAGGGACGCCCCTGCCCACCAGGTAATCGGCCAGGTCGGTCGCCAACATCGCTTCGTCCAATGCGGCGCGCGTGCGCTCTGTGTCAAACGTCACTGTGCGCACCAGGCCGGTCAGCGGCGGCAGGAGGGCGCTCAGCGTGTCGTAGGCGTCAAAAAGCGGCTCTTTGTCCTCTTGCAAGTCTTTGTTATAGCCGCTGGGCAGCCCCTTGAGCGTCGCCAGGAAGCCCGCCAGGTGGCCGAGCAGTCGTCCGGCCTTGCCGCGCGCCAGTTCCAGCGGGTCGGGGTTGCGCTTTTGCGGCATAAGACTGCTGCCGGTGCTGTAACGTTCGTCCAGGCGCACGAAGCCCAACGCCGGATTGGCGAAGATGATCAAATCCTCGGCCAATTTGCTCAGGTGCGCGCCGACCAGTGCCGCCGCAAAGAGAAACTCGGCCACGTGGTCGCGGTCGGCCACCGCGTCGAGGCTGTTGGGTGTGGGCGTGCTGAAGCCGAGCGCAGCGGCGAGCGCAGCGCGGTCGATGGGGTACGGCGTGCCCGCCAGCGCGCCCGACCCCAACGGGCATTTGGCGCGCCATGCAGCCAGGAACGTTTCCAGGCGCGCCACGTCGCGCGTCAGCGGCCAAAAGTGACTCAGCCACCAGTGCGCCAACGCCAGCGGTTGCGCGGGCTGGAAGTGCGTATAGCCCGGGATCAGCGCGTCGCCGGAGCGTTCGGCTTGTTCGGCCAACGCCGCCGCCAGCTCCACGAGACGGGCGGTCAGGTGCGGCACGGCTTCCAACAGCCACAGCAGCAGGTCGGTTGCCACTTGGTCGTTGCGGCTGCGGCCTGTGTGCAACTTGCCGGCCACGTCCCCCACAATCTCGCGCAAGCGGCGCTCAACGGCGGTGTGGATGTCTTCATCGCCCGGGGCGGGGGCAAAAGCGCCGCGCGCAAACTCCCCGCGCACGCGCTCCAAGCCCGCGATCAGGGTGTCGCGCTCGGCGGCGGTCAGCGCGCCCGCTTCGGCCAGCGCGCGTGCCCAGGCGATGCTGCCGGTGATGTCTACATCGTGCAGCCGCCAGTCAAAGCGCAAACTGTCATTCAGACGGCGCACGGCGTCGTCGGTCTCTTGCGAGAAAACCCCGCCCCATAGCGTCATGGTGTGCCCTCTCGTGCGCTCAGTCGCGCTTGAAGCGCGTGTAGTCCGGTCGGCTGTAGTCGCTGCTGCCCGTGCCCTCAACGCGCAACATGGCCTCGACCTTCATCGGCAGCCCCAGCATGTTGATAAAGCCTTTGGCGTCGGTCTGGTCGTAAATGTCCATGTGGCCGAAGGAGGCGTAATCCTCACGGTAAAGGCTGTAGGGACTTTGGCGTCCGGTGATGATGACGTTTCCCTTATAGAGCTTGAAGCGCACCGTGCCGGTGACCGTGCGCTGTGTGACCTGCACGAAGGCGTCCAGCGCCTCGCGCAACCCCGTGTACCACATGCCGTTATAGACCAACTCCGCATATTTGAGCGCGAGCAGGTCTTTGTAGTGCATGGTTTGCTTGTCCAGGCACAAACTTTCCAGTGCCTGGTGCGCCACGTGCACAATCGTGCCGCCGGGGGTCTCGTAAACACCGCGCGACTTCATGCCCACCAGCCGATTTTCCACCATATCCACGCGCCCGACTCCGTTGGCCGCGCCCAGTTGGTTCAGCCGGTCGAAAAGCGTCACCGGGTCGAGCCGTTCGCCGTTGATGCCCACCGGCACGCCGCCTTCGAACTCCAACGTTATCTCGGTCGGTTCGTCCGGCGCGTCTTGCGGACTGCGCGTGAGCACGAACATCGCTTCTTCCGGCTCGGTCCAGGGGTCTTCCAGCGGGCCGCCTTCGTGGCTCATGTGGAAAAGGTTGCGGTCGCGGCTGTAAATGCTCTTGAGCGTGGAGCTGACCGGCACGCCGTGCTTGGCCGCGTACTCCAGCGCGTCTTCGCGGCTGCGGATGTCCCACTCGCGCCAGGGGGCGATCACTTGCAGCTTGGGGTTGAGCGCCATTGCGGTCAGCTCGAAGCGCACTTGGTCGTTGCCCTTCCCCGTGCAGCCGTGCGCAATGGCTTCCGCGCCTTCCGCCTCGGCAATCTGCACCAAATGTTTGGCGATCAACGGGCGGGCAAAGGACGTGCCCAGCAAATAGACCCGTTCGTAAACGGCACCCGCTTGCAGCGTGGGGAAGACGAAATCACGCAGAAATTCGTCGCGCAAATCGCGGATGATGAGTTTTCTGGCGCCGGTCTTGAGCGCTTTTTCTTCCAGGCCGTCGAGTTCCTCTTCCTGGCCTAAGTCGGCGGTGAAGCAAATCACCTCACAACCGTAATTTTCCTTGAGCCAATGCACGATGATCGAAGTATCCAAGCCGCCACTATACGCCAATACCACCTTGTTGATGCCCTGCATGGGGGGATGTCCTTTCCTGTACCGTTCCTATACGGGTGTTGCTTGTGCAATTTGTCGCCACACGCTCGATATTATCGCGCAAGTACACGGGCCTTTGTAGACTCTTTGCACAAAATTTGCAGTGCCAGAGTGGGAGCGGGACGGGTGGAATGCTACATTCTGCTTAGACGTTTGTTGAACACACAGGAGGACACAACACAATGCCCAACATCGGAGAACAAGCCCCCGACTTCGCGTTGCCCAACCAAGACGGTCAAACCGTGCGGCTGAGCGACTTTCGCGGCCAAAAAATTGTCATTTTTGCTTATCCCAAAGCGGGAACGAGCGGTTGCACCACACAGGCTTGCGGCTTTCGGGACGAGTTCCCGCACATCCAAGACGCCAACGCGGTTGTGTTGGGGCTAAGTCCGGACAAGCCGGAGGCGTTGCGCAAGTGGAAGGACAAGGAGCATTTGCCCTACGACCTGCTTTCTGACCCTGACCACAAGGTGCTGGAAGCCTGGGGCGTGTGGGGCGAAAAGAAGATGTACGGCAGAAGCTATATGGGCGTGATTCGTTCGCATTGGGTCGTTGACGAAAACGGCGTCGTGGCGGACGCACACGTCAAGGTCAGCCCCAAAGACAGCGTGGCGCTGGCGACCAAGTTCCTGGCCGAACACAAATAACCGTGCCCGCCTCACTGCACAGCAACACGGACGTGCGCTGCCAAAGGGCACGTCCGTGTTTTTTGCGATGAACTTTCCGCCTAGCCGCCGCGCACTGCATACGAGGTCAGCGCGGCCAACACCACCGCGTAAAGCGCCGCGTAGCGCGCCCAAGCAGTCGTCGGATTTTCATCTACGACGCGCAATTGACCATCAACAGCATCGTAACGCACGCGATAGAGCGGCCCTACGAACCATGCCAACACTGCCCCGCCGACCAGTCCGCCGATATGTCCGGCGTTGTCGATGCGGAAGCTGCCCACGCCTGTCGAGCTGATTACCCCGAAGGCCAAATCCAGAAACATGAACCCCAGCAGTCGCGAGAAAAGCTTGCGCCCGCCCGGGCCGTGCAGGTCGCGGTGTCGGTAAAGATAGATCAGCTCCGCGCCGAAAATGGCGAAAATGGCGCCCGAAGCGCCGACCGAAAGCGCGTCGGTGAAAACGAAACTCGCCAGCGAGCCGCTCAGTCCGCCCAGCAAATAGATCACCGCGAAGCGCAGCGAGCCGAAGAGCGTTTCCACGTCACGCCCGAAAAAGTACAGCGCCAGCCCGTTGAGCAAAATATGCGACAAATTCAGATGCAGAAACATCGCCGTAAACAGGCGATAGTATTCGCCTGAGGCGATAGCGTCGTTGACTTTGCCCCAACGCAACAAAAAATGTAGCTGCCCTTGAGCTGTCAGGCTGAAATAGTATAGGAATACGGCGATATTGAGGCCCAGCAGAACGTATATGAGGCGCGGCGTGGAAACGGGGAAACGAATGGCAATCCGTTGCACGGGCGGTTGGTCGGGAACGCCCGACGGGGCGGGGACGTTTTGGGTCATCGGCGATCCTTGTTGTTGTGCGTGTGTGGTCGAGGGACAAATGCCGTTGGAAACGTGTGTCTTGAGCACGCTCATTTTACTCGGGCGCGGCAGCGCGCACCCGTCCGTTTGCAGATTGTAACGCAAATCTTTGGGTCACTGCGCTGGTGCGTGATAGAGAAGTGTTATAATCCACCATGACCATTGGTTGATGTAGGGAAAAGTCATGTCCAGCTATCCTTCGGCCTCTGAGCATCCCGAATTCCTTGCCACGCTTTACGAGATCACCCGCGAACTCAACTCCAGTTTGGAGCTAGATACCGTGTTGGAAAACGTCATGGATCGCGTGATCGAAGTCACCGGCGCTGAGCGTGGATTTTTGATGTTGAAAAACGAGCGTGGCAAACTCGAATTCCGTGTAGCGCGCGGTATGGATCGCAGTGATTTGGAAGCACCGGAGTTCCAAGTCAGCACGTCTATTATTCACCAGGTGGAACAGACCCACCAACCGTTGCTCACGGACAACGCTCAGCGCGACGACCGCTTGACGGGCGGCAGAAGCGTGATGCTTTTGGGACTGCGTTCGATCCTGTGCGTGCCGATTTTGGTCAAGGAACGTTTGATTGGTTTGGTCTACGTGGACAACCGGCTGCACGCGGGCATCTTCAACGAAAACCACCGCGATCTGCTCGCAGCGTTTGCCAGCCAAGCAGGTACGGCCATTGAAAACGCGCGGCTCTATCAGGTGGCGGTGGAAAAAGGGCGCATGGAAAAAGAGCTGCAAATGGCGAAAGAGATCCAACGCAGCTGGCTTCCGCGCACGTTGCCGACCGTTCACGGGTACGATCTGGCGGCGGACTGGCACTCAGCGCGTGAGGTGGCAGGGGACTTTTACGATTGCTTTGCGTTGCCCAACGGCGATTGGGGCGTGGTGATCGCGGATGTTTCCGACAAGGGCGCGCCGGCGGCGCTTTTCATGGCGGTGACGCGCAGCTTGTTGCGCAGCGCTGCATTGCTCGCGCCCACCCCACAAACGGCTTTGCAGCACACCAATTTGAGCATCCTCAAGGATACCGATACGGGGATGTTCGTCACCATGTACTATACCGTATTGCACGCGGGCGGCCAGATTACGGCGGTCAACGCTGGACACAATCTTCCCTTGCTGTATCGTGCTCGGCGTGACACGTATACGTTTTTGCCGCGCGGCGGGCATCCGTTGGGCTGGTTCGAGGATTTGGCGCTGCAAGCACAAACCTACCAGCTTGAACCGGATGACGTGTTGGTGCTTTACACCGACGGGCTGACCGAGGCCGAAAATTTGGCCCATGAGCCGTATGGGGAAGATCGCTTGGTGGAGGTGGTGACGGCATACGCGGACGCGCCCGCCGCCGAAATTTTGGAGGCTATCGTGCATTCGGTGCAGCAATTCATGGGAGAAGCGCCCCCCTTTGACGATATGACGCTGGTTGTGGTACGTTACACAGGCGATTAACGCGGTCAGCGGGCGGGTTCGC
>CAZZNC010000063.1:0-9729 GCA_964655405.1 uncultured Anaerolineaceae bacterium
GGTGAGCATGGCAACGTGGCCGAAGCCGCCGAGCCAAAAGCGCGCGCCCATGTGCGCGCCGCCGAGTTGCGCTGCGCGATCCGCGCGCTGGGCGTGCAAGCGCTGATCATGCTGGACTACGAAGATCCGGCCATCGGCCCCAACAACACGCTTTACGCCTTTGCCGACGACGAAGACGCCCTTGTGCGTCGCATCGTAGACGTGTTGCGCCGGACAAACGCCGATGTGGTTTTGACACATGGCAGCAACGGCGAATATGGGCATCCGGCACATCTGCAAATACATCGCACCGTCGCACGCGCCGTGCAGCACCACATGCCGCAGACGTTGCTGTACACGGTGGCCGCGTTCGTGCCGGCATTCCCCGATCACTTGTGGAACGCCGACGATCCAGCGCACTTTGCATTGGACATTACCCCTTGGTTCGAACAAAAACACGCCGCCATGCTCTGCCACCGCACCGGGCATCAGCTTTCCCGGCGGCATCGCAACTTGTCGGACGTGCGCCAAGCTGTGCGCGCGGTGGAAGCGGTGCGCCGCTACCATCCGGCGGTGCCGGTCGGTGACGCGCCCGACGATCCCTTTGCACAAGCGCTGCTGAGCATCGGCGCATGGCGTCCGCATGAGCACGAGGAAGCATAACGTGGTGGAACTAACGCACGACGGAAAAAATCCGCTCATTCTCTTCAATCCGGTTATCGCGGCAGCGGGCGTGTTGGGTTTCGACGGACAGGCCTACCGTGAACTGTTGGATATGAGCAAATTGGGAGCGTGGGTCACCAGCCCGCTTTCGTGGAAGCCACGCGGGGTGGTACGTGGTGCACGGCTGGTTCCGCTGCCCTCCGGCGTATTGCTCCATACAGGGCTACCCAACCCGGGCTTGCGCCACGTGCTAAAACGATACGCGGGCACATGGCGGCGCAGTCCCGCGCCTGTGATCGTACACGTACTCGCTTCTGCTCCGCACGACGTAGCGCGTTGCGCGGCGGCGTTGGACGAGGTGGACGGTGTTGCAGGCATCGAGTTGGGACTGCACGACCGCGCCAGCGCCGAAGAGATCACGCAGATCGTGCACGCCGCGCTGGAATACACCCAGCACCCGATCTTGGTGCGCGTGCCGCTCTATCGTGCGATAGGAACCGCGCAAGCAGCCGAACAAGCCGGAGCGGGCGGCATCGTGGTCGCAAGCGCGCCACGCGGCACGGAACGCGATCCGCTCAGCGGGCGGCTGGTCGGTGGCCGCATGTACGGCCCCTGGCTCAAAGCGCAAACGCTGCGCGCGGTGGGGCAGGTGGTGCGCGCGGTGGGCGTGCCGGTGACAGCCTGCGGCGGTGTACACTCACCGGACGACGCACGTGACTATCTGGAAGCGGGCGCGGTAGCCGTGCAGGTGGGCACAGTGGCCTGGGTGCAACCGCGCTTGTTGGAGATCATCGCGCGCAACTTGGGCGGGCTAGAACTCACCCGCGCAACAGGTGCGTTCGCCGACGAGTGGGAGCCGGGTTTGGGCCATACGATGCTGCGCGAACGCGAACAACAACAGTCCCCACCGCCTTCCCCACCCATTGTTCCGCCTCCCAAGCCCCCCAATCTTCCCCAATGAACTTTTGCGTGTTGTATAGATAACTGCTGAACATTATTTATATAACAACTTGACATTCACGCGCGAATAGCTACAATATAAATAACTTGGCAATTTGTATGGAGGCTGCATTGATGTATTCTAACGCGCCTGCGCCGCCGGTGTGTCCTGTGTGCGGCGAGCCGATGACCATCAGCCGCCTACGTTGCGAAGCGTGCGACGTGACGGTCAAGGGACATTTTTCGATGGGGCGCTTGGCCCGCCTGACGCCCGAACAATTGGGGTTCGTGGAACTTTTTTTGCGCAGTGACGGTAAGCTAAAGCGCGTGGGGCAAGAAATGGGCGTTTCCTATCCCACCGTGCGCAGCCGTCTGGACGAGATCATCACGGCGATGGGTTACGAGCCACCCGGCCACGAAGAACCGAACGAAGATACGCTCACGCCGGAGCGTCGCCGCCAAATTTTAGACGAGTTGGCCGCCGGAAACTTAACATCTGAAGAAGCGGTACGCTTGTTGCAAGGTGAATGAGCGCAGGGGAGAACACGACCATGACCCATCTAGAATACGACGACATCAACGCCCCGTTGATCGTACAACGTGTGAGCGGCGACCTGCGCATACGTGGGCGTGCCGGTTCGCGCTTGGTGGTGGACGGGGACGGCGTGCAAGTGCAACGCCCGCCGGATGGTCAGCCGGTCACCGTACAAAGCACGGGTGATTTGCGTCTCAGCGTGCCCCAGGGCTTGGAAGTGACCGTGCAAACCGTCGGCGGAGACGCCAAGCTGACCGAAATCGGCGGCATGGTGCACGTGCAGAGCGTTGGCAGCGACTTGGTTGTGCGCCAGGCCAGCGCGGTTGTGATCCACGCCGTCGGCGGCGATCTGCGACTGAAGGACATCAGCGGGAAGGTAGATGCGCAGGCGGTCGGCGGCGACGCCACCATACGCGAAGTGAGCGACGCGCTGCACATCAAAGCCGTGGGCGAAGACTTGTATCTGCGCAACGTCTCCGGCGACTGTGTGGTCGAAAAAGTGAGCGACGACCTCGTGCTCAGCTTGGACTTTGCGCCCGGGCAAACGTACCTTTTCAGCGCAGAAGGGGACATTTTGTGCCGCGTGCGAGAAGATGCTAACGTGTGCTTCATCATGCCCGCCGAAACCGAGTTGCAGCTGGATATGCAAGCAGAGGTCAGCGAAGACGAAACCGGACAGCAGCGGGTCACCTTGGGCGCAGGAGATGCCGAAGTGCACATCCAGAAAGCCACCACTGTGCAGCTTGTTGGTGAAGCGGAAGACTATATGCTCAACTTCGGCGAGCAACTAGAAGAAGAGATCGAAGCGCGGCTTTCGTGGCTTGAAGACAAGCTCAACCGCCGCTTGGAAGGACTGGACGTGCGTTTCCAGGAACACGCCGACCGTTGGAGCACACACGCCGGACGGTGGGCCGAGCGCACCTTCAACAAACACTGGAACAGTTCTCGTAAGCCGAAAAACAAGCGCACGCCAGGGCCGCATCGCAAGCGCTTCACGGTTGCCTTTGAGCACGGCTCGCGTCATAATGCCCCCCCTCCCCCCCCCCCCCACCCGGGGACGGAAACGCACGGCCCCCCTCCCCCCCCGCGCGAACCGGTGACCGAAAACGAACGCCGCATGATCTTGCAGATGGTGCGCGACGGCAAAATTTCCATCGAAGAAGCCGAACGCTTGCTGGCCGCGCTGGACGAATGAGCGGAGACTGAGCTGTGATCGCGGCACATTCGCTTTCCCGGCATATCATCGCAAAGGGCCATATTCGCGCTGCGCGGCCTCGACGCGACTTGGCCGCCATCACCGATCTGATCGCGGTCGGCTTTGCGGACACGCTCGACGCAAACGGACGGTTGATGCTGCGCGATATGCGGGCAACAGCGCGTTGGGGGGCGTTGACATGGACATTGGCACGTGGCCTGGGCGTGATCCCACCGTTGCGAGGCTACGTGTGGGAAGAAGAGGGGCACATTGTGGGCAATGTGTCCCTCACGCCCACCGGCTACGGGCGCGGCTGGGTGGTCGCTAATGTGGTGGTGTTGCCGGAATACCGCCGGCGAGGTATTGCCCGCGCACTGATGGAAAAGGCGCTGGAGGACGTGGCCCAACGCGGTGCGTTCGCCGTGTTGCAAGTGTTGCAAGAAAACGGCGCGGCACGCAAGCTCTACCAAAATTTGGGCTTTGCAGAACAGCGCGCCTTCACACGCTGGCGTCGCCCGGCTTTTGCCGCCGAAACGCCCCGCCCAAACACCACCTACGAGGTGCGCCGTCTGCGTCCGAAGGATGCGTCCGCGCTCTTCGCGTTGGCCGAGCAGGAACGGCCAAACGTGCGCGGCGGCCTGGGCTGGCTGCGCCCCACGCGCGCGGATGCACTGCGTCCGCCGCATTGGTTCGCGTTCGCCTTTGCCACCGGCAAGCTACGTGCGCATTGGGGTATTTGGAACACAGAAGGCACACTCGATGCAGCGTTGAGCGTGGAACACACCCTGAGCGCTCTGGCGATATACTGCGACACATTGGCGCGCCCGCATAGCGTGGGGCGTCTCCCGTTGTTCGATGCACTTGTCGGCTTTGTAGCGCAGCGTTTCACCGGTCGCACGCTGATCACAGAACATCCCGCCGATGATGAGATCGCGGCAGAGGTTTGGCGCGCGCATCGGTTTTACGCTGAACGCACATTGGTTCATATGATTTGGCGCGCTCCGCAAACAGGCGCGCAAAAGGAGCGGATATGACGACGGCTGAAGAACGTATGCGCATTTTGCAAATGGTGCAGGAAGGCAAAATCTCCGCTGAAGAAGGCACGAAGTTGCTTCAGGCGCTACGCCAGGGTGAAGCGCAGCACGCCCCGCCCCCTTCGTCTGTGCGTTCCCCGCGCATGTTGCGCGTGCGCATCACGGATATGAAAAGTGGGCGCACCAAAGTCAACGTGAACATCCCCTTGAGCCTGGTCAACGTGGGGATCAAGCTCGGTGCGCGTTTTGCCCCCAACAGCGCCAACATTGATTACGACGGCATCATGGAAGCCATCCACAAAGGCGCAAGCGGCGTGATTGCCGACGTGGAAGACCACGACAGCGGAGAGCATGTCGAGGTGTGGGTGGAATAGGCACTTGCCTTTCCACCTGCACATTTTTCCCCTCCATCCCTCACTTCTTAGGTGCTTCTTAGGTTCAGGTTACACATTTTTTACAAATCCGTCCGAAAGTAACAGATGGAACGAGAGCAGCCACGCTATGCCGCTTGCATCCCGAGCGGGCACGGTAGTCGTCGGCAACGGTGAGGTTCTCTCGTCGGCATCGTTCCTCCGTCGGCATCGGTGCGTGTGTGCCTTGATGCGCAACGTGCCATGTTCGGCGGGACGGCGGTGGCAAGCCGCCTCAGATAAACCCATAAGGAGGTAAGCGTATGTGGTACAAACGTGCTTTGGGATTGGCCGTGACCCTGGCCTTGGTCATGAGCGGTCTGGGTGTGTTGAGTGCGCAAGCCGCCCAAGATAGCGCCGTAGCTCCTCTTCCTGCGCAAGAAGAAGGCGGCGCCTGGTTGGGCGTGATGGTGCAAGACGGCTCCGACGGGATTGTGATCACGCGCGTGATGCAGAACTCACCGGCTGAAGAAGCAGGGCTGCGGCGTGGGGACGTGATCGTTTCGGTGGACGATACGGTCATCGAAAGCGCCGATCAGTTGGTGGACGTGATCAGCGACTATGCCCCGGGTGACGTGGTGAAAATCGTCGTTGCCTGGCACGGCGACGAGCGCAGCTACGAAGTGGAACTCGGCGAGCGCCCGATGGCCTTTGAAATGGACATGATGCCGCCGGAAGATATGCCCCATCCGGGGATGCAAGCCGTGCTCAATATGCTGGGCGTGGAAATGCGGCTTACCGATGAGGGCATGATGATCGAATCCATCGCGCCGGACTCGCCACTGGCGGATGTGGGCTTTCAAGAGGGCGACATTGTGACGGCTATCAACGGCCAGCCAATTGGCGCGATCATCGGTGGGCGTATGATGATGGATCTGCTGAGCGAAGATACGTTGGTCTTCACCGTGCAGCGGGACGGCGAAGAAGTCGAGGTGACGGTCGAGAACCCGATGGAAACGTTGGACGAGGCCATGCCGGACGAACCCGGCGCAATGATGCCAATGGCGCCCTGGTCACCCGACCAAATGCCACCGATGGCCCAACCCACACAGCTCGGCGTCAGTTATCGCACGTTGACCGCCGAAATCGCCGCCGAGGACGAGCTGCCAATTGACGAAGGCGCGGAAATCACCGAAGTTTTCGACGACACCCCCGCCGCCGAGGCCGGTTTGGAAGTCGGCGACATCATCACGGCAGTTGACGGCGACACGGTGGACGAAGAACACACGCTGAGCGACCGCCTCTACGCCTACGAAGAAGGCGACACGGTGACGTTGAGTGTGCTCCGTGAAGGCGAGGAAATCGAGATCGAAGTCGAACTCGGCCCGAAGATGCCGGAAATGGGGCCTGGCATGATGCCCTTCGGCCCGATGATGGGCGATGGGCCACAACCGTTTTTCTTCGGCCCCGGCTTCTTCTACTTCATGCCCTGGGGCGGGGAAAACGGCCCGCACGGGGGTTGGCAAGACATGGTGCCCTGGGGGCCTTTCGGTGGGCCGAACGGCAACCCACACCACCCTTGGGAATGGTCGCCGTTGCCAGAAACGCCGCCCGAGCAATCGCCTATGACAGGCACGAACGCCTAGGCAACACGCAAAAGGGGCGGCTCATACCTGGCCGCCCCTGATTATTGGGTCAATGCACGCGCTAGCTTTCCGCTTCGCCGGAACGCAACCAAGCCTCGTCCTCAGCTTGCGCCACGCGCTGCCCTTCTTTTTCGTTCACCTGCCACAGCAGCCATCCCCCGACTATGAACAGCAGCACCAAGCTCAAGATGGCCGGACGGCTGTTGTCGAAGATCGCCACCATCAGCGCAAAGATCGCCGGCCCCAAGATGCCCGCGAACTTTTCCATCACGCTGAAGAAGCCGAAGAATTCGCCGCTTTTGGCGCGAGGACTCATGCTGGCGTAAAGGCTGCGGCTGAGCGCCTGGCTGCCGCCTTGCACCACCGCCACCAACCAGGCCAACATCCAAAAGCCGATCACGGTATCCAGGAAAAAGCCCCAGATCGCCACAATCGTATACGCCACCAGCGCCAAAAGCACAGTGTATTTGGTGTTCAGCAGCGCGGCCAGCGGCTGCACCAGCTGTTCCCCGATCTTCCACGCAAAGACCGCGCCGAGCGCTTCCACCACCAGCAGCAAACCGATCACCACCAGCAAATTGGACTGGCGCGGCGGCGGCAACACTTCCACGCGCCCCAAATCCATGCGCGTCCCTTTGGCCTTGGGGTTGGCCTTGCCGGTGTTGCGCACGATGAGGGTATGTTGGCCGTCTTTTTCGGCTTCCACCACCAAGCGATAGTTCCAGCGCACGCCGCCGTGCTGATAGGCGTCTACTTCGCCCTTTTCCAGGTCGTCGCCGTCGTCAAAGTCGTAGGGCTTGCCGTCCAGGTAGACGCGGAAAATGCCACGATCCGGCCCCTTCGCGTAGAAAAGCGAAATGCCGCGCCCGTTATAGGTGATAGCGTAGGCCGCCTTTGGAGACTCGCTGTAAACATACGTCAGCGCCACGCCGCCCAACTTTGCCTCAGACACTTTCTTGGTAAACCAACTGCCTTCGGTGGCATGGGTCATTTGCACCGTGTTAATTCCGCTGCCTTCAGCAAGCAGCCCCAACTGGACGGTTTGCTCGTCGTCGGCATCGTAAGTGCCCGTGCCGATCCCGTCGCCCACCGTCTCATAGTCCGCTTGGCGCGCCCCGACGATGTCGTCCGGCAACAGCACACGCCCCGCCGTCGCTGCAACGGGCAGCGCCACCATGTTCCACAAGATAAAAGCGAGGAACAAAGCACGGCGCGGTTCGTCACGGTAGGGAATACGTCCGAAGACAAAGGAGAAGGGAATGCCCACAAATTGCACCATCAGCAGCGCGCCGACAAGCTCCAGCATCCCAAAACCCAGTTCTGCCCCGTAGATCACCGCCAAGCCGATGATCGTGCCGATGCCGTCGTTGTAGATGAGGAACGCGATCAGGAACTTGAAGAGTTCACGGTATTGGCGCAAGTCGCGGAACGTTTCTTGCAACCGCGCGAAGCTCACGCGCACGATCTCCATCACCCCCATGCCCGCTTTGTGCACCGCAGCCGCCGGTGGTTCGGGCACTTCGCGCAGCAACGGCACGGTGAAAACCGCCCACCACACCGCCACGCTCAAGAAGGCCAGACGCGCACCTGCTTCGCTGCCCAGCACAAAGATCATCACGATATTGACGGCTAGCAACAACCCACCGCCTAGATACCCCAGGGCATAGCCGGTGGTGGAAAGCCTGTCCAGGTCTTTGGGCTTGGCAACGTGCGGCAACAGCGCGTCATAGAAGATAATGGACGCCGAAAAACCGATGCGTCCCAACACGAACAAGAGCGATGCCAGCATCCAATCTCCCGTGCCCACGAACACCATCAGGCCGGTTGCCACGATGCCCAACCCCGCAAAGATCGAAAGCAGCTTTTTCTTGCCGCGTACCACATCCGAAATCGTGCCGAGGATGGGTGAGAGCAGCGCCACGATAAAAAGGCTGATCGCCAGCGACATGCTCCAATAGCCGGTGGCAGTGGCTTCGCTGGGGAGCGTCGCGCCTGCCACGCCGCTATAGTAGGCAGGCATCACTGCCGCCAGGATGGTGGTGGCAAAAGCCGAATTGGCCCAGTCATACAGCGCCCAGGCAAATTGTCGTCGTTTGTACGTGCTTTCGCCCGCGTCTCCAAAGAGCGCGGACAATGCCGATGTACTCATGGTGGAATCCCTCCGTACCGAGTATCTCTGGCTCATTTGCGCTCCCCATCCTAACACACATCAAGGGAATGCGCGTAAGCGTGCGGGCCACTCAAGAACGCGCGTCGTGGTTGTCGTTGTTGGGGCGGCGCAATGTCAAGAAACGCCCCAGCCCACCAAAGGCGCCGGGCATGGATTGAACCGATTCGCCCTTTTCCCATTTTCCGCTGTGGCGTTTGACGTCCCATTGCTCCCACTCTTGCGCCACACGTTCCAAATACGTTTCCAGCTTGATATATTCACCGTCTTCGGCCTCTTCAGCCAACACATCGCGCAACGCTTCCAGCGTGTGCAGCAATGCATCCAAGTGGCGTAGCATATCTTCGTGGCCCAGCGTGAAGAAAGCGACCATGTCCTCGGCGGAACAGTCCCGCAGCATCTGGAAGGTCAGCGCCAAAGCCGGATTGACCATGCGGCGCAGCTCCGGCCACCCTTCCGACCGGCGCAGCGTATCAAAAAGCGCAATGCCGCTCAGCGCGGGCAACCCTTCGGTGGCGGCGGTCAGTCCGTCGTGCTCCACCGGATCTATAAAACGCGGCCTCGCGCCGATCAAATGGACAACATCTTCGGCCAACGCAACCGCCTCGGCGGGACAATTCGCGTCCGCCGCAATCAACACTTCTGCATTTTCGAAAAGATCGGCCCGTGCGGCTGTGACCTCACGGTCGCCATGATACAGCCCCTTGACGTTCACGATAGGCGTCACGCCCACCACATAAGCCAACGTCTGCCCTTGCGCACTGCGCGGGAAGAATTCGTTGGCCCAGTCCAGTACCGGACGTTTGAACGGCGTCATATCCAGCACGACCGCGCCGGCTTTGAGCATTCCGCCCAACCGCGCGTAAAGTTCCTGGAGCTGACTTGGCGGCACGTTCACCAGCACAAGATCGGCTTGGACAACGGTTTTTTTCAGCTTGCGGTCGAAATTGTCCAACGCACCGAGCTTGACGGCTTCTTTCATCGCTTGCCCGCGCAGATCGCGCCCCACGATGGTGAAAGTATGTTCGGCTTTTGGGTCCGCTTGGTGACGCTTGAGCGCCAGCGCAAACGACGTGCTCAAACGATCCAGACCGATAACAGCCACGTTGACTTGCATCGTTTCGTTTCCTCACTTGGTCTCAATTGCGGTCGTCGGCAGCTTGCAAAGCCGCCAGCAGCCGCACGGTTTCTTCCGGCAACGGAGGCGGGAACGAGTCGGCA
>CAZZNC010000064.1:0-9706 GCA_964655405.1 uncultured Anaerolineaceae bacterium
GCCGCTTTGCGCCGCGCGGAGCGCGGGGCGGGCGGCGCGCCCAACGCACGGTAACGGCCCAAGCGCCCCTCCGACGCGCGTTGATGTATGAACACCGCGAGGCGTGCGCAGCACGGCTCGCGGGAGGTGCAGGGGACGGCGTCCCCTGCTGGGGGCGCGGGGGCGAAGCCCTCGCATCCCCACATCACGCACGGCGCGCCGGAACACGCGCCAGCACCGTCCGCGCCCGCTCCACATCGCGCCGAATCTGCGCGACGAGCGCGTCCACGTCCGCGAATTTGCGTTCCGCACGCAGCCGTGCCACCACGTCGAAGGCCAGGCACGCCCCGTAAATGTTGCGCTCGAAGTCCAGCAAATGCACCTCGACCGTCACCATGCCATGATCGAAGGTCGGTCGGCTACCCACGTTCGTCACCGCCGCGAACGTTTCGCCGTCCAGATGCGCCCAGCCCGCATAAACGCCGTTGGCGGGCAAAAGCTGCTCGCGCCACACGTCCAAATTGGCGGTCGGGAAGCCGATGGTGCGCCCACGCTGATCGCCGCGCACGACCTCGCCCGCCAAGCGATACGGACGCCCCAACCAGCGCGCCGCGCGTTCCACGTCACCCGCGCGCAAAGCCTGCCGTACTCCGCTGCTGCTGACGATCACGCCGTTACCGTCCGCCACCAGCAAATCCACCACGCGCACAGAAAAACCGCGCCGCGCCCCTTCCGCACGCAAAAAGTCCACGTTGCCCTCGCGCTTATAGCCCAGCGCAAAATCCGCGCCGATCCACAATTCGCGCATGTGCAAATGGCGCACCAGTCGTTCCACAAAGGCCGCCGCGCGCATCCGGCGCACGCGCTCGTCGAAAGGATGCGTCACGACCCACGCGAAGCCCAGCTCCGCCAACAGTGCCGCGCGGCGTTCCGGTGAGGTCAGGTAAAAGCGCCCCGTAGTGTGCCCGAGCACCACGTCGGGATGCGGGTGAAAGGTCAGCACAACGGGCGTGCACCCACGTTCGCGGGCGCGCGCCACCAAACGGTGCAGCAAGGTCTGGTGGCCGATGTGTACCCCGTCAAAAACACCCACCGCCACCACCGTCGGAGCGTTCGGGTGTGCGTCGGCCAAACTGTACACGTGTGGCATACGCTATTTCCTCAGCTTACAAAGACCTTTTGGGGCTTCCATTGCGCCCCACGTCGTTCCAAGACGGCCACGAAGCGCCCTTCAACATCATACGCGCGCACCAATTCGCCCGCCACGTCCGCCGCAGCGGGGATCATGTTGCCGTGCAACACACGCGCGCTCTGTTCAGCGTCCAAATGGAGGGCAGACACGTCTGCCAAGGCCAAGTCGGGCGGCAGCAAATAGCGTTGCCAGTCGCCCGCCTCCATCGCCGCGCGCAGATCGTCCCAGGGCACGGCCTCGTCCACGTGAAAACGTCCGCTGGCGCGCCGCTGCAACGCGGCCAAATGTGCGCCACAACCGAGCGCCTGCCCCAAATCATGCGCCAAGCTGCGGATATACGTCCCGGGTGAACACTCCACCTCCAGCGTGGCAAAGGGCGGCTGCCAGTTTAGCAGATCCAAGCGGTAAACGCTCACCGCACGCGGGGGACGTTCCACCTGCTGCCCTGCGCGCGCCAACTCGTAAAGTTTGCGCCCGCCGCGTTTGATGGCGCTGTACATGGGCGGCACCTGTGCGATCTCGCCGCGAAAACCCGCCAACGCTGCCTCGACCGCCGCCCGTTCCGGCAGCGCCTCGCTGCGCGCGGTCACCTCGCCCTGCGCGTCGTAAGTGTCCGTCGCCACGCCAAAATGCACCCGCGCGCGGTAAATCTTGCGCGAGCGCATCGCGTATTCGCTCAGCCGCGTGGCCGGCCCCAGGCACAGCACCAGCACGCCCGTCGCCAATGGATCGAGCGTGCCGGCGTGTCCCACTTTTTTCACATGCGCACCGCGCCGCACCGCCGCCACCAGGTCATGGCTGGTGGGGCCGCTGGGCTTGTTCACGTTCAGCAAGCCGAAAATCTGCGCCATGCGCTCACACCTGCGCCGCACTCTGGCGCGCGATGTCTTGCAACATGCCCACCACGCGCGGCACGAGCGCGTCCACCGTCTCGCCGCGCACCGTCGCGCCTGCCGCCTGCGGATGCCCGCCGCCGCCCAGCGCCACCGCCACGTCGGAAACATCACACCCGGGCACCGAACGGATGCCAATCTCCACGCCGCCGTCGGTGTTTTCCCGAAAGACGACCGAGATCGCGGCTTCTTCGGCTTGCACCAGTTGCGAAACCAGCCCCGCATCGTCGCAACAGCCGTAACCGGCACGCTCGTACATCGCGCGCGTGATCACGGCCCAGATTACGCCGTCCGCCAACTGCACCGAGGGCAGCACTTCCGCCCACAAGCGCAACGCCGCAAACGGACGCCGGCTGACCGTGCGATAGACGATCTCGCTCAACGCAGGCCCGTAAGTCATCAGCCGTTGCGCTTTGTTGAGTGTGGTGCTGGTGACGCTGGACGTGCGAAAACATTGCGTGTCGGTCACCAGACCGGTCAGCAGGCAATAAGCCGTGTCATAGTCCAGCGCCGCGCCCATCTGATCCAGCCAGTCGAGCACGCCTTCCGCCGCCGCCACCGTACCCGGGTTGACCAAATTGGCGTCGCCGAAAAGCGTGTTGGTGCGGTGGTGATCCAAGTTGATCAGTGGGGCGCCGCTGGCCCGTGCCACCTGCCCCACCTGCCCCATACGGCTCTCGTCGCCGCAGTCCACCGCGATCACCAAGTCCACGTCCACCCGTTCCAGCGCGGGCTGCACGTCTTGCGCCCCGGGCAAAAAGCGAAACTCCGACGGCACGCCGCCGTCAATGGCCGCGCTGACCTGCTTACCCATCAACTTCAACGCGGCCACCGTGCCCAGCATCGAGCCGAAAGCGTCCCCGTCGGGGTTGATGTGCGAAAGCACCAACACGCGACCGGCTTCGTGTACCATCTGCGAAGCCTTGTCCCATTCCAACACCGCCGCTCCAAGTGCCACGAGTTTTACGCCTCCCCGTCCGCATCTGCGCCGCTTGCACCTTCGTCGGAAGGCTCTTCGGGCGCTTCCGGCGGAATTTCTAACGAAGACAGCAGCGAGTCGATGCGCTCGCCGCGATCAATGGCAACGTCCCAGTGAAAATGCAAAACCGGCGTGTGCCGAAAGCGCGTGCGAGCGGCCAACTCGCGGCGCAAAAAGCCCGCCGCGCGCTCCATGCCGCTCATCACCTCGTCGGCGTCGTCCAGCGAATGTACGTACACGTCCGCGTACTCGATCTCCCGATCCACCTTGACACCCGTCACGGTCACGCCTTGCAACGTGGGATCGGTCACTTCGTACATCAGCAGCTCGCTCACGATTTCGTGGATCAACTGCGCCGCGCGTTCTTGCTTGATCGTCATCGTATCCTCCCCAGGCGTTCTATGGCGGAGCAAAACTCACGCCCTGCCCAAACCCAAGCGGGCCAGTGAAGCCTGCCGCCCCCTGACCCGCCATTGATGCACGTCTACAGGGGATTTAGTTGGCCCGTTCGCGCACGTAAAATTCCAGCTTGTCTCCCACTTTGTAACCCTGGAAGCCTTCCAGCCCGACGCCACACTCGAAGCCCGTGCGCACTTCGCGCACATCCTCGTTGAAGCGCTTGAGGCTGCTCACCGAAACACCTTCGGCCAACACGTCACGCCCACGCCAGACGCGCACCTTGGCGTTACGACGCACGATACCTTCCAACACATACACACCCGCCACGCTGCCGATGCGCGGCACACGGAAAATCTGCCGCACTTCCGCCACACCGATGCGCTTGTCTGCGTATTCCGGCTCCAGCATACCGCGCAAAGCCAGTTCCATGCTTTCGATCAACTTGTAGATAATATCGTAGGTGCGAATATCTACGCCCAACCCTTCGGCCAAACGCGCGGCGGTCACGTCCGGCTTGACGTTGAAGCCGATGATGACCGCGTTGGACGCGCTCGCCAAGTTGACGTCGTTTTCGGTGATCTCGCCAACGTCCGCGTGCAACACGCGCACTTTGAGATCCGACACCTCGATACTTTCCACCGAGTTGACCACCGGCTCCAACGAGCCGTCCGCGTCCACCTTGATAATCAAGCGCAATTCTTTGGCCTCGCCAGCCTGGAAGCGCTCGAAAACGTCTTCCAGCGAGGGGGCTTGCGGCTTGACCCGCGCATCTTCCATTTGCAAGCGCCGCCTTTCGGTGAGCGAGCGCGCCTCTTTGATGCCGCCGACCACCTCGAACATATCGCCCGCGTGCGGCGGCTCGTTCAGCCCCATCACCGAAACGGGCTTGGACGGGCCGGCCTCTTTGAGCACCTTGCCCCACTCGTCGAACATGCGCTTGATGCGCCCTTGTGCCAAGCCTGCAATCACCACGTCGCCGGTGTGCAGCGTGCCGTTTTGCACGAGCAACGTTGCCACAGGCCCGCGTCGGCTTCCGACGCTACCTTCCAACACCGTACCGGCAGCCAGTGCATCGGGATTGGCGAGAATTTCGGTTTCTTCGGCAATCAGCAAAATCGCTTCGAGCAAGTCTTCGATGCCCTCGCCCGTCTTGGCGCTGACCGGCACGACCAGCGTATCACCGCCCCACTCGTCGGATTTCAAGCCCAACTCTTCGGCCAGTTGCTGCTTCACACGCTCCGGACTGGCGTTGGAGCGGTCAATTTTGTTGAGCGCCACCACCACCGGCACCCCCGCCGCGCGGATGTGCGCCAGGGCTTCGCGCGTGGTCGGCATCACGCCATCGTCGGCGGCCACCACCAACACGGCCACGTCTGCCCCGCGCGCGCCGCGCGCACGAATGGCGGTGAAAGCCTCGTGCCCGGGCGTGTCTAGGAAGGTGATCACCTGGCCGTTGTGCGACACTTGATAGGCGCCGATGTGCTGCGTGATGCCACCGGCTTCACGCGCCTGCACGTCGGTTTCGCGGATGCGGTCGAGCAGCGAAGTCTTGCCGTGGTCCACATGCCCGAGCATCGCCACGACCGGCGGGCGCGGTTGGAGCTTGGAAGGGTCTTCCTCGCTGTAGAACGTGCGCCACTCGGCTTCGGAGACCTCTTCGGCGGCCTCTTCTTCTTCCGAGCGCGTCGGGCGGGCCTCATAACCCAGCCCGTCGGCCACAATAGCAGCGGTGTCGAAATCAATCTGTTGATTGATCGAGGCCATGATGCCGTTGCTGATAAGTTCCTTCATCACCTCGATAGGGCTAGCGCCCATCAAGTCCGCCAGTTCGCGGACCGTGAGAAAGTCCGGCAGTTCGAGAATTTGTTTTTCCTGAGGCATAGATAACAGGGTCGGGCTACCGTTCAGTTTTCACCGAAGGCAGAACCGACCGCGACCTCCTTTCTTGGGTTTCGTCGAGCGCGTGACGGGTGCGCGCACCTTGCGCGTCATTTCACGCGGCATTCTATGATCACAACACGGTCGTTACCCTTGCGCTAAGCGCGGACGGGCGGCCCGCAGGCGCTCCCGATCCGCATCCGTGAGCGTCGTGCGCAGCGCCTTAGCTAACACGTCGGAATGTAGCGCCTTGTCCCAACATTCGGGGTTGTCACATAAGTACGCACCTCGGCCAGGGCGTTTGCCGGTCGGGTCGATGTGCACGCCGTCGTCGGGCGTGCGCACCAGGCGCGTCAGGGTGCGTTTGTTCGTCGTCGTGTGACAAACGACGCATGTGCGTTGTGGGATATGTTTACGGCGCTTGGGCTGTTTGTGTGCCATCGCCATTCCCCTCTCTCATCCACACCGCGCCGGCAGACCAACGCACGCTCAGGCGTGTTTTTTTCTGCCGGCCCGCACACGTTTTAGCACACTTCGCGTCAGTCGAGGAGTTCCTCCCATTCGTCCAATTCACGCTGGCGCCGCCCTTTGCGCCGACGGCGTGCGACCACTTCGCCGCGTTTTTCGTCGAAAACCAATTCGCGGCGTTTGTGCTTGGCCTTCTTGTGTTTACGGTCTTGGGAGCCGTCTACCAAGAGCTTCTCGACATCGTCTTCTTCGTCCAGCTCAAGCACGACATCTTCCGGCACGGAAGGCGGAGCCGCGACGGGCTGCGGTTCAGGCTCTGGTTCCGGCTCCGGCTCTGGCTCGATGATAGCCGGCGGCACGTCTTCCACCGCCAACGGTTTTTCTGCGGACGGCGCTTCTTGTGCTTCGGGTTCGGCTTCCGGCTCCGGTTCGACTTCCGGTTCGGGCGGCGGGGCCGGTTGGCGGATGACCAAATCCTCCAGCGCGTAGCGGATGGCTTCCATCGCTTCGGCGATGGCCTCGTTGGCGTCTTTGGCGGGCGCTTCGCTGCGTGACCGGCGCGCGCCTGTGCCCACGCCTCCCTGCCGCAACAAGCGCTCGATGCTGTCTTCGTCAGCCAAAACGCGGATCATCAGCTCGCCGACGTTTTCCAGCCGATTGAGCGCCTTGTTAATGTCCTCGTCCAGCTCCAATTCCTTGATCGGCATCAGAAAAGCGTGGTCGGGAACCAGGTGCCGCACTGCATCGAATTGGGCACGACGCTCGGCGCGCGCCGCATCGCGCACTTCCAACAACTTACGTTCTGTCAGCGCCGCAAAACGCGCCAACGTGCGGTATTCTTCCGGCGGGACAAGCCGACCGGCCTTTTTCTTTTCCACGATGCGCACCGCTTCGGCCATCAGCTCCGGTTGTTCTTGTGCCAGCGTGTCGAGCGGTGGCTCGTCCAGATGGTCAAAGGCTTCTAGCGCCGCTTCTGAAACGCTCTTGATGTCAATACGCCAGCCGGTGAGCTTGGCGGCCAAACGCGCATTTTGCCCCTCGCGCCCAATCGCCAGCGAAAGCTGATCGTCGGAAACGAGCACGGTGGCCGTGCGTCCGGTGTCCAAATCTTCTTCCAGCAGCATATCGCTCACCCGCGCAGGGCTGAGCGCCTTGGCGATGAAAATCGCCGGATCGGGGTTCCACTCGATCACGTCGATCTTTTCGTTGTGCAACTCGCGCACAATGTTCTGGATGCGAATACCGCGCATCCCCACGCACGCGCCGACCGGATCGACACCTTCTTGCAACGCGCCCACCGCCACTTTGGAACGCTGGCCCGCTTCGCGCGCAATGCTCTTGATTTCCACCTGGCCGTTATAAATTTCCGGCACTTCATACTCAAGCAGGCGGCGCAGCATATTTTTGTGCGCGCGGCTGACGATGATCTGTGGGCCGCGTGTGTGTTCCTTCACCTCGACCACATAGGCGCGCACCTTTTCGTGCGCGTGGTAGCGTTCGCCCGGGATCTGGTGATGGCGCGGCATGATCGCTTCTGCGCGGCCCAGGCTGAGCGTCACCGTGCCGCCGGAGGTGCTTTGCACCGTGCCGGTGATCAAATCTCCGGCGCGCTCGACAAATTCCTCGTAAAGCGCCTTACGTTCCGCCTCGCGGATGCGCTGCAAGATCACTTGCTTGGCCGTCTGAGCGGCGATGCGCCCAAAACTGGCGCCTGTTTCCACAGGGACCATGATCGTTTCCCCGACTTGCGCGTCGGGTTCGTACTGGCGCGCTTCTTCCAGGGAAACTTCGGTTTGTTCGGTCTGCACCCGCTCCACGACCTCTTTTTCCAGCAAGATTTGCGTCTTGCCGGAAAGGTCAATGCGCGCTTCGACGCGCTGGCTGTTGCCGATGTTGGCGTCGCGCTTATACGCGGAAACCAACGCCAGCTCCAACGCTTCCATGACCACCTCGCGCGGGAGGGAGCGCTCCTGTACGATTTCGTTAAAGGCCAGGACAAAATCACTCTTCATGTCGTTCTACTTCTGCCTCTCTGACAAACTTTGCTGGCCGACGGTGGCGCGTATATAACGCGAAAAGTGGGGGTGTCCCACTTTTCTGCCACATTCCGCGTCCAATCTTCCTCTCGGCGCCTTCAGTATAGCACGCCGCCTCTGCCTTGACAAGGGTAGCCGCACTGTGCACAAGAGTTATTACAAGCGTGCCAATTACTGCTCCGCACGCAACACGTCCAACAGCTCAGCGCGCGGCACGAGCCGGCGTTCCCGTTCGGCGCGGCGCTTGAATTCGACCGCGTCTTGCGCCAGCGCCTTCTTGCCTACGGTCAGGCGCAGCGGCACGCCGAGCAAGTCCGCGTCGTTGAACTTGACGCCTGCGGACTCGTTGCGGTCGTCCAGCAGCACGGCAAATCCGGCGGCGCTCAGCGTGTCGTGGAGCGTTTGGGCGGCGTCCCGCACCGCATCGCCCCCCACCGCCACGATATGCACGTCGAAGGGGGACAGCGCGCGCGGCCAAAGGATGCCCCAATCATCGTGGTGCGCTTCGAGCACGGCGGCGACGAGCGCGCCCAGCGCCAGGGTGTAGCGCCCGCGCGCGATGGGGCGCTGCGCGCCGTTCGCGTCTTGATAGGTGACGTTGGGACGCGGGCCGAGCCGTGTGCAGCGCCCCAGATCAAAGGCACGCGCCACATGCAAAGGGCTGCCACAGTGCGGACAGGGCGCGCCCTCGAACACTTCCGCGATGTCCGCGATCTGCTGCGGCGCGAAGTCGCGCGGGACGTTGACGCCGGTCAGGTGATAGCCCGCCTCGTTGGCGCCGGAAACGAAATTGGCGCCCACCTGCACAGACGGGTCGGCAATCACGCGCACGTCCGGCGGCAAACCGATCGGGCTGGCGTAGCCGGGTTCGGCGCCCTCCGCGCGGATGGCGTCCTCGTTGGCCGGTTGGAGCAGTCCGCCGCCGAGCACGCGCAACAATTTGGTCGTGCTCACGTCCAGGTCGCCGCGCACCACCGCGAAAATCAACGTTTCGGATGCGCCTTCGGCGGGCGAGTGGGCGAAAAACACCGCTTTGAGCGTTTGGGCGGTCGGCACGCCGAGGAAGTCCGCCACCTGTTGGATGGTCTTGCAGTTCGGCGTGGCGACCTTGCGCAGCGGTTCGAGCGGCACTTGGGGCGCGGGCGGCAATGCAAAGGTGGCCGCGTCCGCTGTGGCGCGGTAGTCGCAGCTTGTGCAAGCCACATAGCGCCGCTCACCGAGTTCGTGCGGCCACAGCAACACGTCGCCGTCAGCGGTGCGCGCCCACGTCGGCGCGATCTCCAGCGCCCCGGCAATGCGGTCGAACACGGCGCGCATCTCCGCGTAAAGCGCGTCGCGCACCGCCTCGTCGGTGGCAAGCGTGCAAGCCATCAGCCGCTGCGCCTCACGTGGCGTGAAAAGTCCCCCGCGCGGACGCCCAGGTTGCGGCAGCGGTTGCAGCGCATAGACGCGCTGGGGAAGCTGCTTGTGGCTGGTGATCGCGTGGGCGGCCAAGGTCATGGCGGCGGTGCGCGGCCCCATGCTCACCGGCAAGCGCAACTCATGCGCGCCGATCTCGTCCAGCGCCTGGCGGACGGTCGCGTCCAGACGCGCCAGCACACGCTGTCCGAGCGGCGGCCAGGCGTAAAGTGCCGTTCCCAGCGGACGCACCACGCCCGCCCGCAGCGCCAGTTGGTGGCTGGTGAGCACAGCTTCCGCCGGTGCTTCGCGCCAGGTGGACGTGAAAAGCTCGGTGATGTTCATGGATCGTTCCTTTTGTGCGCGCGTAGATCGTGGGGGCGCTGCCCCCATACCCCCGCAAGGGGCGGGCGACGCCCCTTGACCCCGCCCCGCGAACGCTGGCGCGGGCGGCGGGGCATGGCAGGCGTGGGACGGGGCCCGG
>CAZZNC010000065.1:0-3029 GCA_964655405.1 uncultured Anaerolineaceae bacterium
GGAAGGGGCCGTAAAAGCTGCTGGCGTACTTGACCGCATACGAAAGCACGCCCACGCCGCTATAGCCTGCCCCGTCCAGCGCGGCACGGATGGCCGCGACCATGCCGTCCATCATGCCGCTGGGCGCGACCACATCCGCGCCGGCGCGCGCGTGCGAAACGGCGACCTTGCCCAGCACGTCGAGCGTCTCGTCGTTGAGGATTTCGCCGTCCCGCACCAGGCCACAATGCCCGTGATCCGTGTACTCGCACAGGCACACGTCGGTGATCACGAGCAGGTGCGGCGCGGCGCTTTTGACCGCACGAATGGCTTGTTGCACGATCCCGTCGTCGGCGAAATTTTCCTGGCCGACCGGATCTTTGTGCGCGGGGATGCCGAAGAGGATCACCGCCGGAAGCCCCAGCGCGGCCAGCTCTTCCGCCTCGCGCGCCAGCTCGTCGGGCGAAAGGTGGTACACGTCCGGCATGGAGGGAATTTCTCGGCGCACGCCCTCCCCGTGCACGGCAAAAAGCGGCGCGATCAGGTGCTGCGGGCTGAGCGACGTTTCGCGCACCAGCGCGCGTAGGTTCGCCGTGCGCCGCAAGCGGCGTAAGCGTAAAGTGGGAAAGCTCATCAGGATTCGTCCTTTGGTGTGGCGTGAGAGTCGGCGGCGCGGGCGGCAAAAGCTGCGCTCAGCGCCGCGATCAATCCGTCTTCGGTGTGCGGTTCGGCGAGCGCGTCCACCCGCCAGCCCAAAGCGCGCACCGCCTCCGCTGTCACAGGGCCGATGCAGGCGATCAGCGCGTCGGCGAATTGCGCGCGCGGGAACATGGCGGCGAAGTTGCGCGCGGTGGAGGGACTGGTGAAGGTGAGCGCGTCCACGCCGCCCGCCAAAGCGTCGGGGTCGGCGGGCGGGCGGTAGGTTTCGTAAGCGACGACCGCGTCCACCTGCGCGCCCGCCGCGCGCAGCATCTCGGCAAGCACGGGGCGCGCCAGGTCGCTTTGCGGCAGCAAAACGCGCTTGCCGCGCAGCTCGGCGCGGGCGCTCAGCGCCTCGGCGAGCGCCTCGGCCACGTGCACCGGCGGCACGATTTGCGCGCGCACGCCCCGCTCCAACAGCGCGCGCGCGGTCGCAGGGCCGACGGCGGCCACCGCAGGCCACGTAAGTGGCGCGGGCCGCCCCAAAGCCTCCAGCCGCTCCCAGACGTGGCGCACCGTGTTGGCGCTGGTGAAGATCACCCAGTCGTAAGCGGCCAACTGCATCAGCGCGGCGTCCAGCGGGGCGGTGTCTTGCGGCGGACGGGTGGCGATGGTTGGCACGATCAACGGCTCGGCGCCCAGCGCGCGCAGCTTTTCGGCGAAGGGCGCGGCCTTGTCACGGGCGCGCGTGATCACGATGCGTTTGCCGCGCAGGGGATGGGCGCTCATTCGGGCAAGTCCTTTCGGATGGCCGCCAGCAGCGCGTCCGCGCCGCGCGCCAGCGCCTCTTCCGCCAGGCGCACGCCGAGCGCGACCGCCTCATCGGGCGCGCCTACGCCGGCCACCGTGATCGTTTGTGCGCCGTCCAGGCTGCTCACGCGCCCGCGCAACGTCAGGTGCTCGCCGTGCAGCGTGGCATACGCCGCGACGGGCAGCCGACAGCCCGCCTCCAGGCGGCGCAAGAAGGCGCGCTCCGCTGTGGCCGTGAGCCGCGTGGGGCGGTCTTCCAGCGCGGCCAGCAGGCGCAAGGTGTGCGCGTCGTCGGCGCGGCACTGCACGGCCACAACTCCTTGGGCGGGCGCGGGCATCATCACGTCCGGCGGCAGCGTCTCGGTGATCGCGTCCGTGTGGCCCAGCCGCTCCAGGCCCGCCACCGCCAGGATCACCGCGTCATATACCCCCGCAGGGTCGAGCGCCTTACGCAAGCGCGTGTCCACGTTGCCGCGCAGCAGCTCCAGGCGCAAATCGGGGCGGCGCGCCAGCAACTGCGCGCGGCGGCGTAGGCTGCTCGTGCCGACCCACGCACCGTGCGGCAGCGCCGCCAACGTCTGCCCGCCGCGACTGATCAGCGCGTCGAACGGGTTGGCGCGCGGCAAGAGCGCCCCCAGCGTGAAGGCGGGCGGCGTTTCGGTGGGCAGGTCCTTGAGGCTGTGCACGGCCAGGTCAATCTCGCCGCTGAGCAGCGCGCTTTCCAACTCGGCGGTAAAAAGCCCCTTGCCGCCGATCTCCGGCAGCGGGCGGTCGAGTACGCGGTCGCCGCGCGTGGTGAAGTGCACCAGCTCCACCGGCAGCGCGGGGTAGTGGGTTTGCAACAGATTGCGCACGTGTTGGGTCTGCCACAGCGCCAACACGCTGCGGCGTGTGCCGATGCGTAGGCGCTTCATTGGAGGCGCTCTTCCAGCCCGAAGAGGTCACGGGCGACGGTGGCGAAAAGCTCTCCGTCTTCGCGCCCCGCGCGCTCGCGCAAGCTGCGCGTGACGTGATGGAGCATCTTGTTCATCAGCCGGTGGCTGAACTGCTCGAAAAGTTCCCTTTCGCGGGCATTTTCTGCGGGCAGCCGGTTGAAAACGCGCGACAACTCGGCTTGGCGCAAGGCTTCCGCCTGTTCGCGCAATAGGCGGATGGTGGGCACGACCGTGCGCACCTGATAGTCGCGCCAGAAAGCGGCCAATTCCTCTTCGATCACGTGTTCGACGGTTGCAATGCTAGCTTGGCGCTCTGCCAAGTTGCGGTTGATCACTTGCTGTAAGGTGTCCAAATCGTATAGGCACACGCCTTCCACGTCGGCCACGTCCGGCGCCACGTTGCGCGGTATGGCGATGTCCACAATGCACAGCCGCCGCCCGTCCCGCGCGGCCATGATCGGCACGAGGTCGTCACGTCGAAGGATGACATGCCCCGCGCCTGCTGTCGTAAAGATCACGTCCGCTTCCAACAGCGCTTCGCGCAATGCGGTAATCGGGCGTGCCGTTGCGTCCCACTTGTCCGCCAGGCGTTGGGCGCGTGCATGGGTGCGGCTGATCAAGAGGACGTGTTGCACGCGGCGTTGAGCCAGCCCCTTGACGATGCTT
>CAZZNC010000065.1:3039-9614 GCA_964655405.1 uncultured Anaerolineaceae bacterium
ACCGATGACCAACGCCACCCGTTCGCTCAGCGCGCCCAATGTCTCTTCGGCGCGCGCAATCGCCAGCGAGCCGACCGAGGCCGCCCCTTTGCCGATGGCGGTTTCGGTGCGGGCGCGTTTGGCGGCGTGGATGGCGGCGCGGAAAAGCAAAGAAAGCGCCGCGCCCGCCGCGCCTTGCGCTTCCGCCTGCTCATTGGCGCGGGTGACTTGCCCCAAAATCTGCGGCTCGCCCAGGGCCATTGAGTCCAGGCCGCTCGCCACGCGGAACAGGTGCCGCGCGACTTCTTGCCCGTTGAGCGAAAGGGTGTGCGTGGCCACTTCCAAGGGGGTTACGTCGCGCAAATGCAACAGATCGGCCCAAAGCGCGTTCATGTGCTGCGGGGTGGGGACATGCGCGTAAAGTTCCAGGCGGTTACAGGTGGAAAGCACGATCACTTCTGCGCCCGCGTGACGTGCCAGCCACTCGGATTGTTGGGCGGAGGAAAGGCTGAGCCATTCGCGGACGGCCAGCGGAGTATGGTGGTGGTTGACACTGCGGCAATAGAACATCGTAGCCCTCGTTTTGGGTGTGTGGTGGTATGCGATTGTGGGGTGATGCTGGTGAAAGTGAAAAAATCTACAACGAAATCTATTTTGGCATAGAAAAATGTATAGAAACCTGTAGGAAAGTCACAAATCATTGGTGACGAAAAGCACTTGTGCGAGTTGATGCTTTCGTTTCCAATGGGCCTATGCGCTTTTGGCCCCCAGTGGCCCACCTTTGCGAGGACACCATGAGCTACCCGCCGCCGCGCCTCATTTTTTGGGAAACCACCGCCGCTTGCAATCTGCACTGTGTGCACTGCCGCCGCGTGGAGGTGGCCGACCAACTGACGCCCTTTGACTTGAGCACCGAGGAAGCCTTTACGCTGGTTGACCAGATCGCCGACGTGGGACGCCCGATCTTCATCCTTTCCGGCGGTGAGCCGCTGATGCGCCCCGACATTTTCGAGATCGCGCGTCACGCTACGGACGCGGGCTTGATTGTGGCGCTGGCGACCAACGGCACCATGATCGATGACGCGATGGCCGCGCGCATCAAGGAAAGCGGCATCAAGCGCGTGAGCATTTCGTTTGACGGGGCGGACGCGGCCACGCACAACATCTTTCGTGGGCAAAAGGGGGCGTTCGAGGCGGCGGTGCGCGGTGTGCGGGCGCTGCGCGCGATCGGCGTGCCGGTGCAGGTCAATACCACCGTCGCCAAGCACAACCAGGCGCAACTGGAAGACATTTTGCAGCTCACCAAAGACCTGGACGCCATCGCGCTGCACCTTTTCTTGCTGGTGCCGGTGGGCTGCGGGGTGGAGATCGCCGATGACCAGATGGTCAGCGCGGCGGACTACGAACGTATCCTCAATTGGCTCTACGACACCGAGATCGCGGAGCCGGATTTGCAGCTCAAGGCCACGTGCGCGCCGCACTACTTCCGCGTGATGCACCAGCGCCGCGCCGAAGAGCACCGCCAGGGCATCCAGCGTGCGCTGCCCGCCAGCCATCACCGCCAGGTGCACGGGCACGGCGGCGGCAACGGTCACCCGCACGGCAACGGCGGCGGACATCCGCAGATGCACGCGGCCACCAAAGGCTGTTTGGCCGGTACGGGCGTGTGTTTTGTCTCACATCGGGGCGAAATTTTCCCTTGCGGCTATCTGCCGGTGAGCGCGGGCAGCGTGCGCAAACAGACGTTCGGCGATATATGGCAAAATAGCCCGCTTTTCGCCGAGCTGCGCGACCCTGATTTGCTGAAGGGCAAGTGCGGGGTGTGTCAGTTCAAGCACGTGTGCGGCGGGTGTCGGGCGCGCGCGTATGGCATGACGGGCGGCTTTTTGGCCGAAGAGCCGTTTTGCGCCTACGACCCGGAAACGCGCACGGTTGACGTGGACGCCACGCTGCCCGCTCCACCGACGTTGCCGATTCCGCCGTTGCGCTTGTAGGGGCTATGGATGGTGTGTTTATAGGGGGCGGGGCGGCTATGTCCCCCCTGCGCCGTCTCGTCCCCTATTTTCGCTTATGGTGTGTCCAGCGCCCACTCGCCGGTAAAATATTCCATGTCGATCCCGTTTTCCAAGTCTGGCCAATAGACGCTGATCGGGCTGAGTTCGTAGTGGCGTTGTTGTTCCGGTGTGGCTTCTTGCAACCAGGGAAACGCTTCTAGCGGCAGGCCGATCACGCGCTGATCGCTCAGCGTTACCCACACCCGTCCGCTGAAGACGCTCACTGAGAGCGGGATCGCGTGCTCTTTGACGCTCATCCGTGAATTTCCTTCCACCGAGCTAACAGTTCGCTTTGATGCTCTGCAATCAGGCGTAGTATAAAACGAATTTCGTTAGACCTAAACCGGTAATTATCCATAAGCTCAACAGGATCGAGGGCGATCCGAGCCTCTTTTCCCGCACTTTTGACATGCACATGTGCAGGAGAATGGTCACGTGTGTAGATAACCACAGTATAAGTACCAGAGCGAAGCACTACAGGCGTCATGATCGTTTCAACCCAGCTGGGATTAGCCGTAGGGCTTGCGGGCGAGGTCGCCGAGCAGGGGCTGCATGTCCTTGAGGTTGTGCGTGTAAAGCGGGACGCCCAACCGCGCGGCCACCGAGGCGATCAGGCAGTCGTTCATGCCGATGTGGTGGCTGAATTGGAAGCGCGCGAATTGCTCCATGGCCCAGCGTTGGTCTTCCGGCGTCAGGTAGGCGAGGGCGAATTTGTCCAAGACGCGGCGCGTCGCCGCTTGGTGCGCTTTGCTACGCGCGCCGGTTAGAACTTCCAACCACGTGATGGGCGTCACTGACAGCGGATAGGGTTGCGCGTCTACCCAGGCGCGCGCTGAAGGGTAGTTGCGAAAGTAGTGCAAGATAACCGTCGTGTCTACGATGCCGACCGTCATTCTTCATTCTCCCAATCGGCTAGATCGCCCAAACGTCGGCGGCGTTCGTCAGCCCGTAGCCGCTTAACCCACTCGACGGGGTCTTCAATTTCGGGATATTTCAACTCAATCGGCCCAACTTCTTCAAACAACCGACTGAGCGCTTCTCCCCAGTGTTCTTGGGTTTTAGACGGCTGGGGCACTTGCGGCGCGTCCAACAGATCGATCAGTTGCTTGGTGAGTTCCTTACGTTCCCGATGGCTGAGTAAACGCGCTTGTTCCAAAATGGTGTTGATCGACATCGGCCTAACCTCCGCATTGTTCCTACGCCGATTATAGCATGTTCCCAAAAGATGCACGGCGTGCGGACAGGTTGCACAAACGCGCATCGTGGCGCACAATATGCTCCAGAATTATGCGATACACCCCACCAAAGGAGCTTGAATTGTGATTGTGCGTATGTGGCATGGGCGCGTGCCCACCGCCAAGGCCCCCGCTTACCGCCAATTTCTGAACGAACGCGCCATTCCGGACTACCGCTCGGTGTCCGGCAATATCAGTGTACACATCTTAGAACGTCAAGAAGGTGATGTGACGCACTTTGTCACCATGACCTTTTGGGAAAGCATGGAAACTATTCGGGGCTTTGCGGGCGACGACGTGGAAATCGCCAAATATTACCCCGAAGACAAGGACTTCTTGCTGGAATTCGAGCCGACCGTGACGCATTATGAGGTGGTTGGGCACTCGTAGGCCCTCTGCCTCCACCGTCTGCCCCGCAGTTCCGACGCCCCCGCACACTCGGGGGCGCGTTTTTTGTGCGCGCGGACGCATTGCGTTAAACTATATTCGCGTTCGTGAATGTAGCGGATAAAGGCGGGTTGCCGATGTACGAGGAATGGGCGGGGCGGTGTAAAGCATTGGCGCATCCGGTGCGCTTGCAGATCCTGGAACTGTTGCGCCAGGGTGAAGTGTGCGTGTGCCATATCCGTGTGGTGCTGGAAAAACGCCAGGCGTACATCTCTCAGCAATTGATGGTGCTGCGCGAGGCGGGCTTGGTAGAAACACGCAAGGATGGGTTGCGCGTCTTTTACCGGCTGGCCGACCCGCACGTCGAGGCTTTGCTCGGGGCGATGTTCGGTGCCGCGCCCACTGACGCACCGACGCCGGTGGAAGGATGCCCGTGTCCGCGTTGCGCTCATCTGCACGAAGCCGCCCGCTGAACGAACGTGCGCCGCATGTTTTCGACGCATGGAGCGCTTTTTGCGTGTGTTACCACAGGAGGGTTTGACGGTGTCCGAAAAAACATTCGATACGTGGTTGTCTGCGCTGGATCTGGATTTTTGGGGAACGGGGCAGCACAAGGTCACGTTGGAACGGGTGCTGAGCGCGTTGGAGCAGGGAGAAGAAGCGCCGTTGGTGTTGGACGTGCGCACACCGGAAGAACAACGCTATTGGGCGCTGCCCTTTGCGCAGGTCATCCCGCTGCATGAGTTGCCCGCGCGTTGGCAGGAGCTGCCGCGCGAGCGTGTGATCGCTGTGTTTTGCCCGGGGAAGGTGCGCGCGTCCGTTGCCTACGCCTATTTGCAGAGCAAGGGGCTGGCGAACGTGCGTTTGCTGGACGCCCGCGCCGGTGATCTGGTGGAAACGCTCAATCCCGGGCAGGTGCGCAAACTGGCACAGGGATAGACCATGTCCGAATTCTACATCGTGCCGCCGCTTTTCTTCGGCATTGCGTTTGTTTTCTCGATGTTGGGCATGGGCGGGGGACAGCTTTACATCCCGATCCTTTACTGGGCGGGGCTGGACTTCAAAACCGAGGCGATCCCGCTGGGGATTTTGCTCAACGTCACCAACAGCGCTTCGGCGGCGGTCACCTACGCGCGCCATAAGCTGATCCATTGGCACGTGGCCGTACCTTTTGGCGTGACGATGATCGCGTTTGCGCCGCTGGGCGCCTGGCTCAACGTGGAACTGCCCGTCAAGCCGCTGTTGGCGTTCTTTGCGCTTTTCACTGCGTCCGCTGCGCTGCTGATGCTTTCCGGCTGGAAGCCCAAACGCGGCGCGCTTTCACCGCGCGGGCGCGTGATGTTGGGCTTGGTGGCGGGCAGTGTGTTGGGATTGATCGCAGGTTTGATCGGGCGCGGCGGCGGCAGTTTTGTCGTGCCGCTGCTCTACATCGCCGGTCTGGAGCCGCAAAACGCAGCGGCGACCTCGTCGCTGGTGGTGACGGGGTCGGGCGTTTCCAGCTTCCTTTCGCACCTGGCAACGGCAGCTTCGCCGGACTGGACGCTGTGGGGCGCTTGTGTGCTGAGCGTGCTGGCGGGCAGCCAACTCGGCTCGCGCTTCATGTCCACGCGGCTCAATCCGCGCCGACTGAAGTTGGTTTTCGGCGTGGTGTTGCTGTTTGTTTCTGCGTTGATCTTGCGAGACGCGCTCTAGCGGGCGGTTGGGGCGCGTGTAGGGGCGCGCTTAACGTCGGCGCGCCCCTACAGCTTTCCCGCCAGGTGGTCCAGAAGGCCGCGCACAGCACCGGTCACGCCTGCATTGAGCTTGAGCGTGGCCGGTACGACGCGGATTTTGTCAAAGGGAACCATCGTGCCGCGCGCGTGGATCGTTTCCAGCATGGAGGGGGCGATAGCGTCCCAGCCTTGCATCACCCCGCCACCCAGTACGACGATGTCCGGCGCCAGCACGTTGAGCAAGTTGGCGATGCCCACGCCCAGATAGTGCCCCGTTTGGTGCAAGATGGCACGCGCGGTTTCGTCGCCCCGATGCGCTGCCAGATAAACGACCCGAGGCGAGAGCAGCTCGGGATCGCCGTTGACCAGGGCGAGCATTTGTCCTTCGGGGGTGGCACGCTCGCGGGCAGCGCGCTTGATGGCGGGCGCAGCGGCGAGCGCTTCCAGGCAACCGTGCGCCCCACAATAGCACGGCGGCCCGTCCAGGTCTATGACCTGGTGCCCCACTTCCGCCGAAAGCCCCTCGATGCCACGATAGAGCTTGCCGCCGAGGATGATGCCGCCGCCGATGCCCGTGCCCACCGTGATATAGATCAGGTTTTCCACCCCACGCCCCGCGCCGTTCCAATATTCGCCCAAAGCGGCGCTTTGCGCGTCGTTGAGCAACACCCCGGGCAGCCCAAAACGCGCGTGCAAATAGTCCATGATCGGAGCGTCGTCCCATGTGGGCAAAGTGTAAGGGTTTTGCACCCGCCCGCGCGCCATATCCAGCGGGCCGGTGCAGCCCACACCGATCCCCAATAGATCGCGGGGGGTGACGTGGGTGTTTTGGCAAACGTGCTCGATCAGATCGCCCAGCCGTCGGAAGCCGTCAGCGGGACCGCGCGCGGCTTCGGTGCGGATGCTTTCTCTGCTCAGCACAGCCGCGCTCTGCGTATCGAGCACGGCTGCGACCATGTTTGTACCACCAATGTCTACGCCGACCGCGTAAGGGCGAGAGGGCTTGTCGCTCAACGTCCTTATCCCTTTACCGAACCTGCTGCCAACCCGTGCACGATGTACCGTTGGAAGATCAGCGCCAACACCACCGGTGGAATAGCCGCCAAGACGCCACCGGTAGCCTGTGCGGAAAAGTCAATCGCGTGCCTGCCGGTGAACTCTGCAATGGCGACCGGCACTGCCACCTAGCAAATCGTTTCTTCCAATTC
>CAZZNC010000066.1:0-9470 GCA_964655405.1 uncultured Anaerolineaceae bacterium
GGTCTAACATGCCGGTCGGCTCGTCGGCCAGCAACATATCCGGCGCATTAGCCAACGCCACCGCGATAGCGACACGCTGCTGTTGGCCGCCGGAAAGTTGCGCGGGGGTTTTGTGCGCGTGTTGCGCCAGCCCGACCGCCTCCAACAGCTCTTGGGCGCGGCGTCTGCGCTGGCGCAGCGACTCACCGGCCAACATCATCGGCAACGTCACGTTGCGCAGCGCCGAACGGTAGCCCAACAAATTGCGCTCCACGCGCTGCCACACAAAACCCACATGCCGCAACCGGTATTCGGCCAACGCTCGCCCGTGCAGCTCGGTCAAGTTGCGCCCATCTACGAAAAGCTGTCCGGCGGTGGGCGTATCCAGCCCGCCGATCAAGTTCATCAGCGAACTTTTGCCCACGCCGCTCGGCCCGATGATGGCGACCATCTCGCCGCGCTGCATCTCGAAGTCGATCCCGCGCAGTACCACCAGTTCATGCCCGCCCACACGATACGCGCGCACGATCTGCTTGCAGACCACGAAAGGCGTTTCGCCTTCTGTCGCTGTCGTTTCCGTCCGTACCATTTCCGCTACGTCGCTCACCGTTTCCGCCTGTCTCTGCCTCGCGCGCTACGGCGCAACGACCACGTCGCCTTCGTCCACGCCGCTTACAACTTCCACGCGGTCTTCTGTGCGCAAACCCACCACCACGTCCACGCTGCGCGGGCCGTCCGGCGTTTGCAACACGACAAAGGTGCGGTTCTGATATGTGCGGATGGCGTTGGGAGGCAACCACAACACGTTTTGGCGCACTTCCAACGGCATTTTGATCTGCACGAGCTGGTCGCTGACCATATCCGTCACTTTGTCCAGCGCAGCGGCAACGCGCGTGGTCTGGTCGGATTCGGTGCTGGTGATCGGGATGCGGCGAACGGCACATTGCACCGCCGTTTCGGGGCGGTTCATCACCTGGCACACGCCAACCATGCCCGGGCTGAGTTTTTGCGCGTCGTTGAAGCCCAGTTGCGCTACGATCTCATGGGGTTCGGGTTTGCCCAACGTGATCACAGCCTTGAAGGCTTTGGGCGAATCTCCGGGCTTGATCGAAACTTCCAACACCACGCCGTCAATGGGCGCAAAAAGCGACGCTTTGTTGATCTTGGCTTGCAATTGCTCGATATTGCGCTGAGCGCGCAGCGTTTCGGGGCTGCTGACCGACACATTGTTACGTGCGCGCTCCAAAGCCAATTCCGCTTGCAGCACAGCATTTTCGGCGCTTTCCACCGAGTTTTGGTAGCTGGCGAAAGACTGCCCCGCGCTGGCAATGGCACGCTGAGCACCGTTGACGCCTTCCTGCGCAGAAAGCACCGCCTCATACGCGCTACGCACGGCAGAAGGGTCGGCGTCTGGACGGCTGCGGATCTCGTCGTAGTTGCGCTGGGCCGTGTCCAGTTGGCGCTGGGCCGTCTCCAATTGTTCACGGGCAGCCACGCTGCTCACCCAGGGGCTGCCGTTGCGCGTGTTTTCCAAGCTCAACCGCGCGTTCGCCAATGCGATCTCTGCGTCTTCCACCGTCTGCACGTTGGTATTGGAGTTTTTCTGTTCATTTTGCAGCGCGGTCTGATACGCGATGCGCGCTTCGGCCAATTGGTTTTCCAGTTCGGTCGTGTCGTAATCCGCCAGCAGATCGCCCATCTGGACGGTGTCGCCGCGCTTCACGTTCACACGCCGCACCGTGCCTTCCACCTCAAAGGCCAGCCCAATCTGGTCACGCGGCTGCCAACGTCCGGTAAATTCCAGGACTTTTTGCACGTCGCCACGCTGCACCGTGTAAGTGGGGCGCGTGAGCGGGGGCACGGTTGGCACAGGCGTTGACGTGGCCCCCACATCCGCCGCCGAACCGCTCAAAGGGGCGGTCAGCGCACAGCCCATCGTTGTGAGCAGAAGCAAGCTCAACACCACTAGAAATTTGTTTGCTCGTTGCATCGGAACTCGTCCCTTTTCGTGAACCACCCCGCCGTTGCGGGAAACTTTACGCATCACCCAACTTGACCAGTGCGGACACGCTCTGACGCCCCACGACCAGCGTTGTAAAGAGCGTCACCACCAACAGCACACACGCGAAAAGCCCGTAGACCAACGCGATCTCGTTCCACGACACGCGCACCAGATACGGCGGCACCCCCCCGCTGAAGTCCAGGTAGGGCAAAAACAGCCGCGTTGCCAAAAGCCCAATCGCTGTGCCGCCCAAGATGCCAGACATCGCCGCGATCCCTTGCACCAACGTCAGATAGCCGCCCACCGCCACGTTGCCCAAGCCCATCGCGCGCAGCGCACCGAGTTGGATCGCTTGGGCGCGAAACGAAGCCGTGCTTTGAATGATCGTGCTGACCAATGTCAGCGCGATGGTGGCGATGAAGCCGATGGAAAGGAAACCGAGCACCCCTCGGCGGGAAGGTTCAGCGCGCGCAGCCTGCAAAGCGTCGTGCGTCTGGCGCCACTCCAACACCGGAAAACCGCTCTCACGCACGGCCTGTTCCACCTGCGCGGGATCAGCGTCCGGAGCCAGCCGCAGCCACACGTTGTGCGGCAAGGGGCTGCCCACCGCCTCGAAGATCGGCTCCAGGTTCATCAGCAAAAAGACGCCCTCGCGCGGGTCTAGGGTCGGGAAATAGTCCACCAAGCCCACAACCGGCGCGGTCAGGGTGTGCCATTGGCCGAGCGCGAAAATCGCCAGGTCAATCTCTTGCCCCACCACCAAATGGTTGGCTTCGGCCACGCTGCGCTGCAAAAGCACACCGTCACGGTGACCGGCCAGGCGATTGAGCAGGTCGGCAAGCGGCTCGGGCGCGTAATCGCGGCGAAAAGCGCTCACAGCGGCCATCGTCGCGCGGTCCATGCCCAAGACCGTTCCTTCCAACTGTTGCCCGGGCAAATCGAGCCGCACTTGGTAATGCCCCACCGGAGAAACATACGCCACTCCCGGGATACGGTAGAGGTCTTCCACCGGCGGTGTGTTATACCCCACCACCTTAAGCTGTTGGCGCATCTGCCCTTGCTGTTGGTTCTTTTCGCGCTTGGTTTGCGCATCCGCAGGCGTGATGATCACGGCCTGCGCTCCCACGCGGTAGGCGATCACGTCTTCCAAGCTGCGATCCATCGTGCTTGCCATCGAAGCCGTGAAACCGGCCAGGCTCAGCGTGAAAGTCATCATCAGCAGCCCGCCGCGATAGCGTCCAACCGCGCGCGTCAGCTCGCGGGCGGCCATCAAAATAGCCATGCTGCGCCCCAACACCGCCACGCGCGACCCCAGGCGCAAAACCAACACCCAGACGCGCAAAAAGAACAGCGTCGCTCCCAAAGCAAACAGCGTCGGGCCTGCAAAGGTCAGCGGGTCGGCGAAGGGGTCTTCGGCGCTGGTGGCGATGCCGCCTTTGCGCCGCAACGTGTAGAACACATACAGCCCCACCGCCAGCAGCACCACGTCCAGGTACAGACGCTGCCACCACGCCATGCGCGCACGCGCTTTGTTGCGCTCGTAATGAATGATGGATTGCATCGTGGCACGCCAGGCGTTGAAAAGACCGCTGCTCGCCGCCAAAAGGCTCGTGGCCGCGCCTGCCAACAACGCTCGCACGCTAAAACGCACGGTTAGCGCGTTCCCCACGCCGTTGAAGTGCAAAAACGAACTGGTCTGACCGACCACGTGCACCGTGATCGGAGCCAGCACGATGCCTGTTACAAAAGCACCGCCGGCCAGCAACAGCCACACCAACAAATGAATTCTCAAAATTCCCCAGCGGCTCATGCCCCGACTGCGCAAGATGATGTCTTCTTGACGTTGCCGCCCAACTAACGAGGCCGCCACCATGCTCACAAAGTAGAGCACCAGCCCCACTACCGGCAGCACCGCCAACACCAATTGGCGTGTCAAACGGCTTACGTCTTTGCTGAAGGCGTCCAAATGCTCTTTGGGCGAAACGTCCAGCCGCATCCCGGGCATAGCGCGAAACACCTCGCGCTGCCCATCAATGATGCGCGTGGAAAGTTCGCGCACCTGCTGCGGGCGAACTGCATCCCCGTCGAAGATCAGCCACCAGTCTGATTCTTCGACCGGCTTTTCGAGCGTCTCAGCCACGCGCCACATATCCTCGGCGCGCATCAGCACCACATCTTGGAAATAGTGCGGCGGCAAGACCCAGGCCGGATCGTCGGGATTGAGCGGGCGCCACAACGCCGCCACGCGCAAAGTTACCGGCCCGCTTTTCGGCACTTGTACGGTCAGCTCGTCGCCTACCTGTACCCCCATGTCATAAAGCGCGTCTTCCGGCAATAACACGGGGATCGGCGTGTCGGCAGCGTCAGGGGATGCAGCGGACGACCACTCGCCGGAAACAATGGTGATGCGGTCTTCCACGCCGCTCAGCGTGCCGATCCCCAGTGCACCCAAATTCACTTCGCCAAAACGCACCGGCCACGTTCCCACGCGCACATAGCGCGCTTGGTTTTGCACCGGCAGCCCGATTTGCGTCACGAAGCGCCCTGTCACCGCAGCGTCGGCGGTTTCCACCTTGTCGCGGGTCACGTTGCCTTCCCAACTACCCAAGTAGCGGAAGAGAAACGCATAGGGGGGATTGTCCAAGTGTGAGCGGAGCAAACCCGCGTTCACCGCGTCCACATAGAGCGGGATGCTCAGCGCCAATGTCGCGGCCACCGCCAAACCAACCAGCGACCAAAACGCCAATATGCGGTGCTGCCACAGCCTCTCGAAGGCCAGCAGCGTAAGATCAACAAGTCGTTGCATGGGTTGCGTCACAATCATTAGGGTAGGAAACGAGCGAAAAACAGGCGTCGGACACGCCTGTGCCCCCCGCGTGCGCAGGGGGCACAAACACAACGGCGCAGTCCGTCGTAGGCGTTGTTACTCGAATTCAGCCGTCGGATCAACTTTGGTCAGGCATTCGTTAACCTGCTCAAAGTAAGCGTCAATGTCAAACTCTGCGGAGTCTCCCTCGGTGGGGATATTCGCCACGCAGGCTTGGAACTCGTCCGTATATTGCTGGGCGGTCGCCAGCTCCGCAGCCAGGTCGCCACCGTCTTTCATATAGGTATCGAACGCGCGATCCAAGAAGTATTGCAGCACGAAGCCCTTCAAGTTGAGCAGGGACGACGGGAAGAACACCGCGTTCGGGTCGTTCAACATCGCGTCGAACCGGCGGAAGGTCGCTAACATCGCGTCGCTTTGCGCGTTGACAAACGCCGGAGATTCCAGCTGCGAACGGCGCGTCGGCATACCAGGGAACAGCTCTGGATGCTGCGCCAGACGACCGATCAAGCTGTAGCAGGCATCGGGGTTTTGCGCGTTGGCGCTGATGAAAACCTCGCCGATGTCATAGGAAACCGGCAGATATTGCGAGCTGACGGGATACGTGACCGGATGCATTATCTCTTCGCCACCCAAAAGGCCCGAGTCCCGGAACATCCAATCGAACGCCCCCATTGTCGAGATCGGCGCATCAAAATTGCCCATGTTGCCGCCGAAGGAGTCACTACCCAAGAAGCTGGAATAGGCAAAGTAGCCATCTTGCACCAACGAGGCGAACTGCTGCAAAGCCGCCACCGTCGCCGGATCGTCGTAGTGGACAACGGGGGGATCGCTGCGATAGTCCAACGGCAGCGCGCCATAGCCCGCCAACAGCATCGGATAGATACCACGCAGATCGTCGGAGGAAAACGGCGTGCTGTCAGGGTTCGCTGCCTTCAACATGCGCAACGCATCCACGAACTCGTCCATCGTCCAGCCGCCTTCCGGCAAAGGCACGCCGGCTTGCTGGAACATCTCAGCGTTGTATTGCAAGAAGTTCGGATAGAGCACCAGCGGATAGGCCCATGTCAGGTTGGCACGTTGTACCTGTTGCAGCACGTAAGGGTAAAGATCGTTGCGGTCGAAATTGACATCGGCGGAAAGGAAGGGGTCGAGGTTCAAAACCGACTTCAGCCCGCCCAGCGGAATGAGGTTGACCGACGCATAGAAGCAATCATAGTCAGCGGCCAACTTGGAAAGATCGTACTCAAACGTGGTTTCCAGCGCGACATGCCCCACCGAGGAATCGTCGGCGGCGAATTCGTCCAGAACCTGGTTCCATTGTTCCTGGTTGGGCAGCTCGCTCATGAAAGAGAGCACGCCAAACTTGACTTCGATCTCGCCAGGAGCCAGCACCGTAGGGGCAGCATCTGACACTTGGATCGGTGTGGCGGCCATCGCCTGCAACGATTGGTAATCGTCCAGCGCGGTGAGCTGCACCGCTTGCAGCACATCAGCGGCAGAAGAGTTGCCGCTGGCCATTTGCCTCAAGACCTTGTTCAGATATTCCATATAGCGCAGCTCTGAGGAGGGCAGTGCTGTCGGCAGCAGCTCATCCATCACGGCCTCACCTTCTTCGGTGATCATGGGGCCGTTCATCGTGAAGGCATCCTCGTCGTCCGAGGGAGTAACTTCTGGTTCGGCTTCGGCCAAGCTGCGCCGTGCAGGCCGCGCACTGGAAAAGGAATACGCCACTTGTGCATTCTGGCTGAGGAAACGCGCCAGAGCATAAGCCACTTCGGGATGTTGCGTGCCGCTGCTGACCGCAACGCCTTCGACAAACATACCCGTCGAACCACCGGGGAGCGTCGTAGCGCGCATAGACGGCGCGGTGTCGCCAAAGTCGCTCGTAGTCACTTCATCGCTCCCGTCGCTTTGGAGAAGCATGAAGGGACTAAAAAGCGAACTCATCGTTGTAATGCGCATCGGTGCGGGGCTTTCGTCCGAGCCGCCATCCATGTATTTTTCGTCGTGTAGCTGCTGCCACGTCGTCAACGCCTGTTCCACATCCGCTCCGGTGAGCAAGGGGGAACTGGGGATGGTATTAGGATCGTAAAGTCCGTGCCCCAACACACTGTGGAAGAGCATTTGTTGATAGTCGCCATACAGCGGCTCAATGGCTGCTTTTTGCACCGAGCCGTCGGGGTTGAACGTGGTCAGTGCGCGGATGGCGTTGGCAAAGTCCTCAAGCGTCCAATCCGGCGTAGGATACGCCAAACCCGCTTCGTCGAAAGCCTGCGGGTCATAGCCCAGAACGGCCATATCCATCGCAAACGGCATAAACCAAATGCCACCGTCCCACTGGGCCGATTGCCACGCCGCCGGATAGAAGTCATCCTCGTTCAACTCAGAGTCTGCTCGTACCAAGGGCGCCAAATTCAAATACGCGCCGGAAAGCACGCCGAAAGTGTATGTGGTGCCAGGCCCCATATACAAGACATCGGCGGTGGCGGCGTATTCACGCGCGGTTTTGGCGTCTTGTTCGGCGTCGCCGCTCGAATACAGCATGAAGCCCTGATCGCTGGGAACAATCTTGACGTGAACACCCGGGTTTTGTGCTTCAAACTGGGCAATCACATCCTTGCCGACCAGTTCCTTCATAAAAGCAGGCATGGCGAAGGAGATATACACATCGTCTTGGCGTGCCAAAGTCGGCAACGCCGGCGCAACTGCTGTCACGCCGATTATGCCAATCAGCACCACCGCGATCCACCTGAACCCATGACCTACACGCATAGTCACCTTTCCTGATATCGTCTAAGATTCACGTTGACGTGCCCATGTGGTCGGGGTGCGGGCAGAACTCCGCCACACAGGTCACGTCAACGTTCGCAAAAGCGATACAAGGAATATATCAGGGAAAGATTGAGGAATGGTTGCGGGAAGATTACCGTTTCGTAATCCGCGTTCAGGACATTTCTAGGCGGTAGCCCATGCCGGGGACGGTGAGAATGAGGCGGGGGTGGCTGGGGTCGAGTTCGACTTTTTCACGCAGCCGCCGAACGTGCACATTGACGATGCGTTGGCTTTCTACGTCGGCATCATAGCCCCAAACCGCGTCGAGGATGGCCGCGCGGGTCAGCGTTTGGCCGATGTGCCGCGCCAGAAAAACGAACAAGCGAAATTCGGTCGGCGTGAGATTGAGCGGGGTGCCGTCGCGGAGCACCTGCCCGCGCGCGGTATCAATCACCAGATCGCCGACGAAAAGGCGGTCGGCGTGCGCAGCGTTGGCAAATTCGCCATAAGAGCGGCGCAGCAGCGCCCGAATACGTGAGAGCAGTTCACGCAGCGCAAAGGGCTTGGTCACGTAATCGTCCGCGCCCACCTCCAGACCGATCACCTTGTCCATTTCGTCGCGCTGCACAGTGAGCATCAAGATCGGTTGGAGATGGCCTTGCTGGCGCAATTGGCGACAGAAATCAAAGCCCGAACCGTCCGGCAAGCGCACGTCCAAGATGATCAAATGTGGATTGTGCGCCTGAGCATAGGCGATGCCGGCCTCACCTTGTGCCTTCCACGCGAAATCGTAGCCTTGTTCGGTGAGCGCATCGCGCAAACTTTCGGCGATGTCCGGATCGTCTTCGATGAGCAAAATATGGTGCATAGGCGTTCTTCACCTCACGCTGCATAGGCACTGCTAGCCAATCCCGCCCGCGAATTCTAGCACAAAAGCTCTCACGCGACCGTGATGCAGCCTCAAAGCGAAGCACCCTACACGTCACGAAGGGAAGCATGGCGGGAAGAAACGAAAAGCTCGGCGGTGGACGTAGCGTTTCGGTGACGTGCCTGGTACAAAGTACGCAACTCGTATCGTATCACACACCATACAAAAAGGACATTTCCTGTTAACAGAACAGGGACGAGGTCGGTCTAGCGTTGCGCAAACGTCCCCCAACCGTCATTTACGCGCCGCCGAACGTGGTATGATCGCCCCAATTCCACCCTCGGAGGTCACCATGCCACGACGCGCACTCGTTTTGCTACTGCTTCTTGCGTTGCTCATCCCCACCCTGCCCGCACCGTCCCCACCCGTCCACGCCCAAAATCCGTGTGACGGCCTGGTCACCCCGCGCCTGAGCGTCGGAGGAACGGCGCGCGTGGTCACCACCTACGGCCTCAGCCTCAAAGATCGCCCCGCCACCGGCGCAGCGGGCGGCGTGGAGGTGCGTTTGCTGCCCTATGACACGGTGGCGCAGGTCGTGGACGGTTACCAATGCAATTTCGGCTATGTGTGGTGGCAACTGCAACTCGCCGACGGCACGGGCGGTTGGGCAGCGGAAGGCGGCGCGGCGGGCGGAGCTTATTTCCTGGAACCGGTCACGGTGGGACTGCACGTCTATCGCCCCAGCGCCGACCGCACGCAGATCGCGCACTATTTCGTTACGGCGGACGGCGCGGCGCAGCTTCGGAACACGTTCCCCGTCGCGCCGCTGGAAGCCACGCCCGCCGACGCCTGGCAAGACGTGGAAGTGCAGCGGCTGCGCGACTTGCTGGAAACAGCTCAAAGCGCCTGTCCGGACAAACTGCGCGGTACGCCGCTGGAAGGGCTGAGCGCCGAGCAGGCGCTCGCCTTGCCGTTGCCCGCGTCCGAATACGACTTTTACCCTGCGCCCAGCGGGGATC